>QWPO01000075.1 GCA_003669255.1 Planctomycetota bacterium
GCCAAGGGATTTTCTCTTGCTCCGGCACTCGCCACCGACGCCGTCCGCCGCACGATCCCCGTCCTCGTGATCGCGGGATCCAACGATCGAGATGCCACGAAGGTGTTCGATCAGATGAAACGGCTGCGGCCGCGGGAGTGGTACGACACCCGCCGCCCACCCGGCGACGAAAAGGATTCGTCGCCAGCCAAGGCGATTGAGGCGTCGCTGATGCTCTTTGTGCACCCTGCCAGCCGCAGCGGTGACGCGCTGGCCGCAGCCCGGTCGGCCGACAGGGGCGGCAGGGCTGCCGATCCGGCAACGGTCATTCCCGGTTTCATCAAGGTCGTCGCCGCCCGCGGTAGCTGACCCGGGTTCAGGGCAGACGCAGCTCCATGCCCGGGACAACGAGTTCCGGACTACGGAGACGATCGCGGTTGGCCTCCCAGATCCTCGCGGCGGCACGACGATCGCCGTAGAACCTTTCGGCCAGCGTTTCGAGCGTCTCCCCCGGGGCGACCCGCACCGTACCGGCGACTGGGGCGGGCCGAGCGGTGGCTGGCGGCAGGGCCTGCCGGCCATCGAGCCAGGCCGCCGAGGCCGGTAGCGCCTCAAGCTGCCTTGGGACAACTCCGGTCGGCGGAGGTTCGATCGACCTGATCCCACCGTGCTGCGATGCAGCGCTCCCTGGAACCGCCCACGGCGGCGGAAGCCTGATCTCGGCTCCGATGGGAAGCAGGTCCGGGTTCGGGATCAGGTCACGGTTTGCGGTCCAGAGTGCCGCGGCCGCGGCCGGATGGCCGTAAAACCTCGACGATATCGACGCCAGGTCATCACCATCATGAATGACATACGTCGAGGCCGCAGGCTCAGAGGTGGAGACGACCTGCGCCGTAGGCAACGGTTGCCGAGCCACAGCGGCCCAGGCAGCCGTCGCCGGAGGCGGCGCTTGGGTGTCGAGTAGCGGCGGAGGGGGGACTTGCAGGGTCGAACGGTAGGTGCCGTTCATGTCTGGTCCTTGGGCCACCGCAGCCATCGCCACGGGAGGTAGACGATCCGGCGAGGGTGGCGGCGTGTAATCCGCTCGCGGCACAACCGGCGGAGGCAGAGACTCTTCCGGGACGAGCCACTGCCCGGGCCCGACAGGCGTAGCAGACGCCGGCGATAGCGGCTGGACAGCCGCGGGGACTTGCGGGGAAACACCCGCCATGGAGGCCGGCGCATGGGCCGCCATCCAAGCGTCCGCAGTCAGCCGCCCTGCCGGAACGGCCAACGTCCCGCCAGCGGCGATCATGCCGATGCCGACCAGGAACCGCAAACCGCGTGCAACACTGCCCACGTCACCCTCGCCTCAGGTGCGACGGATGCCGGCCGCATGCGTCGCCATGCAACCATGCCCCCCGAGCGACCGCCGCGCCGACCGGCAATCGAGGTGGGCGGCTTCATCTCGGGCATCCTCGCCCGGATGGGCGGCACGTTCGGCAGGGCTTGCCCATGGCCCCCTGGAGGGAGAATCGGTGCAGCCCTCTCATGCAACCCGGATCAGGCCGTCCTGGCGGTGGCACCGCCCCGCACCGGCCGCTCCTCGCCGGAGAAGGCGTGCTGCAGCCAGAGCACGATTGGCGAGGCGATGTAGATCGTGCTGTAGGAGCCGACGATGATGCCCACGAGCATCGTAAAGGCGAAGGCATGGATGCCCTGACCACCGACGGCATACAGGATCAGCGTCGCCAAGAGCGCCGTGCCCGACGTCAGGATCGTTCGGCTCAGCGTCTGATTGACCGCCTTGTCGACCATCGCCGCAGTCACATACCGGCCCTTGCCGCGGAGTTCGCGGAGTCGGTCGAAGATGACGATCGTGTCGTTGATCGAGAAGCCAATGATCGTCAGCAGCGCCGCCACGACGTCGAGGCTGATCTTGAAGTCGTCGACGAGCGCCCAGCCGAGATACGGGGCCACGTACCGGCTCAGGGCCAGACAGGCAACCGCCACGAGCACGTCGTGCGCCAGGGCGATCACCGCCGCGAACCCGAAGGCGACGTTCTGGAACCGGATCCAGACGTAGAGCACGATCATCAGCAGGCTGGCGAGCAACGCATAGACGGCGGTGAGCTGCGTGTTCCCGGCCACCTTGCCGCCGATCGCATTGGCCGCGAGATACACCGGGGTTTCTGCGAGCTTCGCCTTCACGCTCTCGAGAATCCCGCGGGTTGATGCCGGATCGAGGGTGGTGGTCAGTGTCCAATCGCTGCACGCCCGCCCGGTGGTGGCCCCCGGATCAGTCGACGCCAGCTCGAAGTCGGCATCGCCGATCTTCTCCGCCTCCAGAGCCGTCTTCACGTTCTCGCGAAGCGTGACGCGACTGATCTTCTGCGGAAACCGCAGCGTGGCCGCCGTCACGGCCTGCAGCGCAGCGGCCTCCGCGCTGGCCGCCGGGTCCTTCGCGGGCTCACGCTGTCTGGTTGCCACGTCGACGATGTCCATGCCGTAGGTGGCCAGCCGACCCGGAAACAGGTCGCGGATCCGCGATTCAACCTCGCTGGAGTCGGCGCCGCGGAGCGAGGTGTCGATCTTGTAACGAAGGTCGGGAGCAGCGCCAGGAGTCGATACCGAACTCACGGCTGCATCCGGCAACGCCGCCACCGCGTCGCGGACTGCCGCGATCCCCAGCGGCTGGTCGGGCTTGAACTCGACCTGGACGCTCGTGCCACCGGTGAAGTCGATATCGAACAGGCCCTGGCCTCGGTGCCAGGCGGCCGCCAGGCCGGCAAGGATGAAGAGCAACGAGCCGATGATCGCCGGCTTCATCCACTTCACGAACTGGAAGTTCGGCTGGCCGAAAATCCTCGCCATCGAGAGCGTCGTGATCCAGCGATTGCGTTCCGCGAGGTCGAACACCACCCGCGAGCAGAACACGGCGGTGAAGAGATTGAGCAGCAGTCCGAAGAACAGCGTTACCGCGAAGCCCTTGAGCTGGTCGGTGCCGATCGCGAACAGCACCACGGCCGTGATCAAGGTCGTGAGGTTGGAGTCGACGATCGTGGAGAACGCCCGGGCAAAGCCGTTGCGGATCGCCATCCGTACCGCCGCCCCACGATCGATCTCTTCTCGCATCCGCTCGTAGATCAGCACGTTGGCATCCACCGCCATGCCCACCGAAAGCACGAGGCCGGCAAGACCGGCGAGCGTGAATGCCGCCTTGAAGGAGATCATCACCGCCACGACGAGGATGATGTTCAGGAGCACCGCGAGGTCGGCCACGAAACCGGAGAACCGGTAGTAGGCCAGCATGAAGGTGAGCACGAGCAATGTCGCGAGGATCATGGCCAGGCGGGCCGACTTGATCGTGTCGTCACCGAGTTGGGAACTGATCCGTTGCTCGCTGATGGGCTCGCTGCGCAGGGCGGCCGGAAGGCTGCCGGCATTGAGCACCTCCACGAGGAAATCAACCTCGGGCTGCTTGAAGTTGCCCGTGATCTGGCCGAACGACGTGATGGTGCTCTTGATCGATGGCGCCGACTGGACAACGTCGTCGAGCAGGATGCCGAGGCGGCTCTGCAGCCCGTTGGCCGGATCAGGGAGATTACGGCCGGTGAGCAGCCCGAAGCGGGGCGCACCCTTGGAGGTGAACGTGAAGTTCACGCACGGCGCCAGGCTCTCGTCGAGGCTCGGACTGACACGACCAAGATCGCCACCGGTGACGTTGAACGGGTCATTGATGACCAAGATGTCTATGCCCCCTTCGGCATTCTGCCGCGTGACGAGGCGGCGGTCGTCCGAGGGATCCATCTTCTTGACGTCGACCTGGACCCAGCGGGCAAGCGTCTCGTCGCCCTGACGAACGGTCTGACCCGCCGTTTTCTCGGCCAGGGTGATCGCCGCGCGGTGGCGGGAGTCTTCGCGATTGGCCAGGATGCGGAACTCGAGCACGCCGGCGCTCGACACCACTCGCTTGATCAGATCGACCTCGGACTGCTCCACATCGGGAATGATCACTTCGATCTGGTCAAGCCCGTACTGGCGGACGGTGACCTCCTTCTGGCCGCCCGGATTCACGCGGCGACTGACGGCGGCGACGAGTTTGTCCATCGCCACAGGAGAGGCCTCGGCGACCACGTCGTAATCGACTTCGAGGGCGTCATCCGCATCGCGGCGGGCTACTTCACGAACCTGAACCCGGTCGAACTCCGCTTCCTTGACAGCGGCGGTGAACGCCTCGCGGGCGCGCGAGTCGGCCGTCGCCAGCCGCACGGTCATCCCACCGCCCTGCCGCCGGCGCACCGTTCCCTGGGAGCCGTCCTGGGACTTGAGAATATCTTCCACGCGGCGAACGGCGTCATCGACCCGAGCTGCCGACTGCTTGGAGTTGTCGACTTCGTAAACCAGGATGAGACCGCCCTTGAGGTCAATCCCGAGCCGCGGTGGCCAGCCGAGCCGGCAAATCACCAAGCCGGCGGTGAGCGCGACCAGCACGGTGGCAATCCGGCCCCACATGTCGGACGCCCGCAGGGCCCCTGCGATCAGCCGCGCGACGAACGTCGGCACTGCCAGCGTGAGCAGCGCAATGCCCCACATGGCCCAGCCCTCACGCCACCACGGCCCGGCCGCTTCGGTCGCCGCGGCGGATGCCATGGCCTGGGCGACGATGCCCACTGCGATGCTCGACATGTTCATGCCTCTACCCCGTTCGTGAATCCGTGTCTCGGTCTCCGCGGTGCTCTGCGACCGCGTTTGTGCTCAGCCGCCGCCGCCGTTGTCCCCGCCGTCAGCTCCATCACGAAGCACCCTCGCCAGGCTCGAGAGCGTCACGGTGATTTTCGCGTTCGACGCCTCGTCGATCTTGAGGGTCACCCGGTCCGCCTCGCGGTCGACGTTGGCAACCGTTCCATAGATACCTGATGACGTCACCACCCGGTCGTTCTTCTTGATCGCAGCGAGGAGATCCTGCTGCTTTTTCACCCGTTCCCGCTCGGGCCGAAACAGCAGCAGATAGGCCGCCGCGGCAATCGCGATCAGCGGCAGGTACTGCAGGGCGAACGGTGCCTCGGGACGATCGGCGGCCTGCGCGATGCACACCGCCGCCAGGGGTGTCGGGAGGGGGAACGCGGTCATCTCGAGTGCAGTCATGCGGCCATCCGGCTGAAAAACGGCGGCTGCCGGGGAGGGCCCCGTCATGCCAAGCCCGAAAATGTAGTGGTCATGGCGCGCGAGCGACAAGGGCGGTGCGTCACGACCGCACGCCACGCGTCTCGGGTCAGGGGCCGGTGCCGCGATCGTCCCCGGCCGTCATGCCCCGGCGGAGTTCCGCCACCACGGCCGGGAGGGAGCCCGACACGATCGCCTCCCGGAGCCGGGCAACGAGCCGCTGGTAGAAGGTGAGGTTGTGGATCGAGGCCAGCACCGGCCCCAGCATCTCGCCGGCCAAGAAGAGGTGCCGGAGATACCGCCGGCCATGGCCGCAGGCGACGCAGGGGCAGCCCTCCTCCAGCGGCCGTTCGTCGGTGGCATGCCTGGCGTTCCGCAGCCGCACCTGCCCCGCGAACGTGTAGACCAGCGAGTTGCGGCCGCATCGCGTGGGCAGCACGCAGTCGAACATGTCGATGCCGGCGGCGACGGCCGCCATGATGTCTTCCGGCTGACCCACACCCATGAGGTAGCGAGGACGATCCACAGGCAGGTGGGGCGTGGTCGCGTGCAGCGCAGCCACCATCGCCTCGGGCCCCTCCCCCACCGACAAGCCACCAACCGCATAGCCGGGGAATCCAAGTGCCCGTAGCCCTGCGGCGCTCTCCTGCCGAAGTTCGGGATCGAGTCCTCCCTGCACGATCCCGAAGAGTGCCTGATCGGCGCGCGTGTGAGCCGCCCGGCACCGTTCGGCCCAGCGAAGCGACCGCCGCATCGCGTCTTCCACCACCGCCCGCTCGGCAGGCAGGGCGACGACATGATCCATCTGCATGGCGACATCGGCGCCGATTCGCTCCTGGATCCGCATCGAGTTCTCGGGCGTGAACTCCACCGGACGGCCGTCGATGTGCGAGCGAAAAAACGCGCCCGCTTCCGTCACCTTCACCTGCTGTGCGAGGCTGAACACCTGAAAGCCGCCCGAGTCGGTGAGCGTGGGCCCATTCCAGCCCATGAACGCCGCCACGCCCCCCGCAGCCTCCACAAGCGCCTCGCCCGGCCGCAGGTGGAGGTGATAGGCATTGGACAGCACCATCCCGGCGCCGGTCTCGCGCACGCGGCCGATGTCGACCCCCTTCACGCTGGCAAGCGTGGCCACCGGCATGAACAGAGGCGTGGGCACGCTCCCGTGCGGCGTCGTGAGCGTTCCCGCCCGCGCCGCACCGTCCGTGGCAGCGATCTCGAAAGCGAATCCTGGTTGCATGCGGTCAGACTACCGCCCGGCAGGGCACGACGTGAATCGCACCGGATAGGACGCGAGGGGCTGCCCGTGCCCCGGAGCCGGCGTATGCCGACAAGCGCAGCCAGGATGGCGAAGCGCAGGCGGCATCCGAGTGAGCGAAGGACAGGATGTCCGAAGCGAACGTCCGGAGCCGGGGCATGGGCAGCCCCGACGCCCAGGGAGGGTCTCAGAAGATCCCCAGCGCCTCGAGCGAGTACCGCACGATCAGGCCGGCGACCACCACGCTCACCATGCTCATCAGTTTGACGAGGATGTTGAGACTCGGGCCGCTGGTGTCCTTGAAGGGATCGCCCACGGTGTCGCCTACCACGGCCGCCTTGTGGGCGTCGCTGCCCTTGCCGCCGTGCACGCCGCTCTCGATGTGCTTCTTGGCGTTGTCCCAGGCACCGCCCGCGTTGGCCATGAACACCGCCACGCAGAAGCCCGTGGTCAGCCCGCCGACCAGGAGGCCGAGCACGCCGCCCACGCCGAGGAGGAGTCCGGTGACGACCGGTACGGCGAGGGCCAGCACGGAGGGGAGCACCATTTCCTTCTGGGCGGCCTTGGTGCTGATCGCCACCGGTGCCGCGTAGTCGGGGAGTTCGGTTCCCTCCATGATGCCCGGCTTCTCGCGGAACTGGCGGCGGACCTCCTCCACCATGCCCTTCGCGGCCCGGCCCACGGCCTTCATCGTCAGGGCGCAGAACACGAACACGCTCATCGCCCCCACGAACATGCCCACGAGCACCTTTGGATTCATGAGCGTGACGTCGTAGAACCGCATGTAGTCCTGCATCGTGGCCGACTTGACGTTCACGATCCGACCCTCGGCGACCAGCCGCGAGACCACGTCCGGCGAGGGAGCCGTCTTGGCCACCGCGTTGCGGACGGCGCCCGAGAGACCCTCGACGGCGGGCGCGAGAATCTCCTTGCCTTTGCTTCGGCGGCCGTCAAGGACCGCCGGATCGAGCACCATGTACAGGCGGTTGTTTTCGGCCCGATCGCCGACGGACACGACGAGCCGGTCGGCGAGTTTCATCCAATCGCCGGCGGCGAGCTTGGCCCCGCCTGCGGCCACCTCCTGCACGCCGTCGCGGGTGACGACGGCGGAATGTCCCCAGCGGTCGAAGCCGATCCGCACCTCCTCGACGTAGGCCGCGAGCAGGGCGAGCGCCGTGAGGGCCGCCGAGCCGATCGCGAAGCCCTTCCCTGTGGCGGCGGTCGTGTTGCCCAGGGCGTCGAGGGCGTCAGTCCGCTCCCGGACGATCTCGGGCAGGCCCGCCATCTGGGCGTTGCCGCCCGCGTTGTCGGCGATCGGTCCGTAGGCGTCGGTGGCCAGCGTGATGCCCAGCGTGGAGAGCATCCCGACCGCCGCGATGCCCACGCCGTAGAGGCCGAGGGCGAACTGGTCGGGATCGGAGAAGTTGAAGCCGTTGGCGAACCCGAAGGCGAGGAGCGTGGCGCCGCCCGTGATCAGCACCGGGGCCCAGGTGGAGAGCATGCCCTCCGCGATGCCGCCGATGATGATCGTGGCGGGGCCGGTCAGGGCCTGGTCGGCCAGTTCCTTGGTCGGGGCGTATTCGTTGCTGGTGGAGTATTCGGTCCACTTCCCGATCAGCCAGCCGGCGACGAGGCCCACGATCACCGACACGGCGATGCCAAGGTGGGAGAAGCCGCGCATCAGGAGGAACGTGATGGCGAAGGTGGCGACCACGATCGCCACGGTCGAGAAGTTGATCCCCTTGGCGAGGGCGGCAAGGAGGGCCTTCTGTGACGAATCCTCTTGGGTGCGCACCTGGTAGATGCCCCAGACGGAGAGGAGCGTGCCGACCGCCGCGATGGCCATCGGCAGGAAAACGGCGTTGAGTTGCATCGCTCCGTCGCCCGTGAAGGCAGCCACCCCCAGGGCGGCGGTTGCCAGGATGGAGCCGCAGTAGCTTTCATAGAGATCGGCGCCCATGCCGGCGACGTCGCCCACGTTGTCGCCCACGTTGTCGGCAATCGTGGCCGGATTCCGCGGGTCGTCCTCCGGAATGGAATGCTCCACCTTGCCCACGAGGTCGGCGCCGACGTCGGCCGCCTTGGTGAAGATGCCCCCACCGACGCGGGCGAAGAGAGCCTGCGTGCTCGCCCCCATGCCGAAGCAGAGCATCGTGACCGTGATCTCCTCGAGCGAGAGGGGATGGAAGCCAAGCATCGGCACCAGCCAGTAGAGGATGAAGAACCACAGCAGGATGTCGAGCAGGCCGAGGCCGACGACCGTGAGCCCCATCACGGCGCCCGAGCGAAAGGCGATCTGGAGCCCTTCATTCAGCGAACGCTCGGCACCAGCGGCGGTGCGGTTGCTCGCCAGCGTGGCCGTCTTCATGCCGAACCAACCGGCGAGGCCGGAGAAGAACCCGCCCGAGAGGAAGGCGAACGGCACCCAGAGACTCTGGACACCGAGGCCAAGGGCCATCCAGAGCAGCAGGATGCAGATGGCGAGGAACGCCCAGCCCACGACTTTGTACTGCTGTTTGAGATAGGCGTCGGCGCCCGTCCGGACATACCCCGCGATGTCGATCATCTTCTGAGTGCCGGCCGGCTGCGCCTCCATCCATTGGAAGAACTGCCACGCCTGAAAGAGGGCGAGGGCGGAACTGCCCATGCCGACGAGCCACCAGAGCACATAGAAGAGATTGCCCGCGAAGCCAGAGGGTGGAGCCTCGGGATTGACGGGAGCACCGCCGCAGCCGGCGAGCGAGACGAGGGCGAGAATCGAGACGGCGATGGACGCGTGGACGACAGGTCGCTTCACGATCAAGACGCTCCGAAATAAGGGAGGAAAAATGCCGAGGTTCGGCCTTGACGGCGACCGCGGGGACGAATCGTCAATACTGTTCCCATGCGCGAAGATTGAACCCTGCTCCACCGGGCGTGTCAAACTGCCATGAAGGAAACCGCCCACGGACCTGACGGCCTGTCGCCATGCTGCTGCCGTACAGGCCCAACGCCGTGAGGCGTGGGGAGAACCGCCGAAGGACGCCGTGTCCAGCGTGGGACGCCCGCGGCCTTACGGCCGGTCGGCTTGAATCAGGCCCAGCGTGAACCGTATCAGACCGGGGCCTTCCCGATGGCGTGGTAGGCGAAGCCGCGGGCCTTCATCTCTTGGGGCGAGTAGAGGTTGCGACCATCGAAAATCACCTTCGCTCGCATCCTGGAGGCCATCGCGTCGAAGTCGGGCCTCCGGAAATTGCCCCACTCCGTCACGATCGCCAGACAATCAACGCCGTCAACCGCTTCGAGGCTCCCGGCCGCGTAGGTGAGCCGGTCGCCATAGATCGCCCGGACGTTGTCCATCGCTTCAGGGTCGTACACGCTCACGGTCGCGCCGCCGGCCAGGAGTCGCTCGATCAGGTCGATGGCTGGTGCGTCCCGGACGTCATCGGTCCGCGGCTTAAAGGCCAGCCCCCAGACCGCGACCTTCTTCCCCGCCAGGTTGCCGCCGAAGTGGGCATCGATCTTCTGGCCGAGCACCTGCTTCTGGGCGAGATTGGTCTCGTGGACCGCCGTGAGGATGAGGGGGTCGAGCCCGCAGCCACGGGCCATCGACGCCAGCGCCTGCACATCCTTCGGAAAGCAGCTGCCACCGTAGCCGGCCCCCGGAAACAGGAACGCGAAGCCGATTCGGCTGTCGTGGCCGATGCCGCGGCGGACGTCGTCGATGTCGGCCTCCATCCGCTCGCAGAGGTTCGCCACCTCGTTGATGAAACTGATCTTCGTGGCGAGCAGAGCGTTGGCCACGTACTTCGTCATCTCTGAACTCTCGGGCGACATCGCCAGAAATGGGTTCTCGGTGCGAAGGAACGGGGCATAGAGCGTCTTCAGGATGTCGCCCACCGCGGGCGACCGCACCCCCACGACGACGCGATCAGGCTTCTGGAAATCCTCGATCGCGGCCCCTTCCTTGAGAAACTCAGGGTTGCTGGCGACGCGACAGTCGCGACCGAGCGCCGCTTTCAATCGCCGCTCGATCCCCGCGCACGTCCCCACCGGCACGGTGCTCTTGGTCACGACGACGGCGTGCGGATCGAGATGCGGACCGATCGACTCGACGACCTTCCAGAGCGCCGACAGATCAGCCGAGCCGTCGGCAGCAGGGGGCGTACCAACGGCCAGAAACACCACCTCCGCGCCGCGGATCGCCTCACCGGTGTCGGTGGTGAACCGCAGCCGGCCGGCCTTGGCGTTGCGCTGGACGAGCTCCTCGAGCCCGGGTTCATAGATCGGGATCTCGCCGCGATTGAGCCGCGCGATCTTGTCGGCGTTGATGTCGAGGCAGGTGACGGCGTTGCCGCTGTCCGCAAAACAGGTGCCCGTCACCAGTCCCACGTAGCCCGTTCCCACAACCGCGATCCGCATGACGTAGCCCTCTGTTCTGGTACTGATCGAAAACGAGGCAGTTCCCGTTTCAGGCGTCAGCCGGCGGCGGGGCGTCGGCCTCTTCCTGCTCGCTCGGCGGCACGGGCACCACCGCGGCCAGCCCGTCACCGTCGTCGACCCGCATGATCCGCACGCCCTGGGTGTTGCGGCCCATCGGGCGAATCTCGTGGACGTTCACCCGCTGAATCTTGCCGCGGGCGGTCATCATCAGCACCTGGTCGTCATCACGAACGGAGACGATCGACACGACCGAGCCGTTGCGGGCGGTCGCCTTGATGTCGCGAATGCCCTTCCCGCCACGACGCTGGGTGCGGTATTTCGCCCCACTCGAACTCGCGTCACCCTCGGGATCATCGCCGGCGGCATCGACGGCCTCCGTTTCAACAGCAGCCTCGTCGCCCTCCTCGCCGGGAGCCGGCCCCGACACGGGGGTGCCGGCGCCGAAGGGCGTCCGTTTGCCGTAGCCGTTCTCGCAGACGGTGAGCAGCGTGGCGTCGGGATCGGCCACCACCATGCCAACGAGCCGATCGCCGGCGCCGAGCTTGATGCCGCGAACACCACTCGTGTCCCGACCCATGGGCCGGGCGTCTGACTCAGGAAAGCGGATCGCCATCCCCTTCGCCGTTGACAGCACCAACTCGTCGCCAGGCTTGGTGATGACCGCATCCACCAGTTCGTCCCCATCGCGGAGTTTGACCGCGATCAGGCCCTTGGTCCGCCGGCGGCGATACTGCTCCAGGGCAGTCTTCTTCACCACGCCACTCCGCGTGGCGAGCATCAGGAACTGGTTCGGGTCCTCGAATCCGCCCACGGCACGGCAGTCAGCGACCTTCTCGCCCTGCTCGAACTCCAGCAGATTCACAAGCGCCCGCCCCTTGGCATCGCGCGCCAACTCGGGCAACTCGAAAACCCGCATCGAGAACACCTTCCCGAGCGTCGTGAACACCAGCAGCCAGTCGTGGGTGCTGGCCACGAAGAGGTGTTCGATCGGGTCCTCCTCGTCGGTACGGGCGCCGGTGAGCCCCTTCCCTCCGCGTCGCTGAGCACGGTACACGTCGGCGGCCGTCCGCTTCACGTAGCCGGCCCGGCTGATCGTCACCACCATCGTGGCCTCGGTGATCAGCTCCGCCATGTCGCGGATGTCGCCCGCCTCACCGCTGATCTCGGTCCGCCGCTCATCGCCGTGCTTGGCCTCGAGTTCAACCAGTTCCGCACGGATCAGGGCCTTGATGTTCGCTTCGCTGGACAGAATCCGACGGAACTCGCCAATCTTGGCGAGAAGCTCGCGGTGCTCGCCGCCGAGTTTTTCGTGCTCGAGATTCACGAGCTGGCCAAGCGTGAGTCGCAGAATCGCGTCGGCCTGGACAGGAGAAAGGCCGTAGGTCTCGGCGACACCCCGCTCCTCCTGCAGGACGGCGAAGCCCTCTGGCCCCAGCGCCCGCTCGAGGAGCGCCGCCGGCGCCTGGAGCTGGCAGAGCCGCTCCTTGGCCTCCGCCTGCGACTTCGACGAGCGGATGATGCGAATCACCTCGTCGATATTTGCCAGCGCCACGAGCAGCCCCTCGAGGGTGTGCTTGCGGCTGCGGGCCCTGGCAAGGAGGTGCTGCGTGCGGCGGCGGATGACCACCGCGCGGTGCCGGAGGAACTCCTCCAGCATGTTCTTGAAGGAGAGGATCCGCGGCTTGCCGTCGACGAGCGCCAGGAAGATCAGCGAGAACGATGTCTGCAGCGGCGAGAACTGGTAGAGCTGGTTGAGAACGACGTCGGGATCGGCGTCCCGCTTGAGCTCCAGGATCAGCCGCACCGGCTCCTTGAGGTCGCTCTCGTTGCGGATCGCCGAAATCCCCTTGATGCGGTCATCGTTGACCAGTTCCGCGATCTTTTCCTCGATCGCATCGCGAGTCTGCTGGTAGGGAATCTCCGTGACGACGATGCGGTTCCGGTTCTTGCCGAACTCCTCCACGTGGGCCCGAGCCCGGAGCGTGATCGTGGAGCGACCGGTCATGTAGCCGCGAATCAGGGCCTCACGGCCCATCACGATGCCGCCTGTGGGGAAGTCGGGGCCGGGCACGATCTGCAGCAGTTCGCCCATCGACACCGCGGGGTTGTCGATCAGGGCGACGAGGGCCCTGCAGACTTCGGCGAGGTTGTGCGGCGGGATGCTCGTGGCCATGCCGACCGCGATGCCACCGGCACCGTTGACGAGCAGGTTGGGAAACCGGCTCGGCAACACGACCGGCTCGGTGTTTCGCTCGTCGTAACTCGGCACGTAATCAACCGTGTCGAGGCCGAGATCATCGAGCATCATCGAGGCGATCGGCGAGAGCCTCGCCTCCGTGTATCGCATCGCGGCGGCAGGCAAGCCGGCGATCGAGCCGAAGTTGCCCTGCTTGTCGATGAGGACATGCCGCATGTTCCATTCCTGGGCCATGCGGACGAGCGTTGGATAGATCACGCTCTCGCCGTGCGGATGGTAGTTGCCGCTGGTGTCGCCGGAGATCTTGGCGCACTTCACGCGGGAGGCGCCCGGCGAGAGATTGAGGTCGTTCATCGCGACCAAAATTCGACGCTGGGAGGGCTTGAGTCCGTCGCGAACGTCGGGCAGGGCCCGGCTCACGATCACGCTCATCGCGTACGTGAGATAGCTGTCCTTGAGCTCCTGCTCAATTGGCAACTCGATGAGCCGGCCGCCGGAGATGTCGCGCAGTCCGTCTTGCTCGGGTCGCGCGTCGGGGCTCTCGTCGCCGTCTGCCGGGGGATTCTTTTCGTCTGCCAACTATTCGGCCTCCGGCCGCGTGCGAACCCGCGTCGGCCATTCAGATGGCCCCTGCGGCGATGCTTGAACATACCCGTCCCTTGGGGTCGGTCAACCGGCTCGAAATGCGGAGAATTCGGCTCCTTTCGCCCCGTTCGTGACGGCTTGACCCGCGCCGGCTCCGGCCCCTACTCTCCCGCCCCCCGCAAACCGTCGGGGCCGTGCCGTCGCGGCTTGCCACCACCTTCCTCGGGCCCTCGTCATGCCGATCACCCGCTCATCAGGCCTGGCCATCGCAGCCCTGGCGGCGATCGTGCTCCTTCCCAACCTCGGTGGCCCCCCGCTCTGGGACGACGACGAGCCACGAAATGCCGCCTGCAGCCTCGCCATGCACGCCAGCGGCGACTGGATCGTGCCCACGTTCAACGGCCGGCTGCGGGTCGAGAAGCCAGCGCTCGTGAACTGGCTGCAGATCGCCGGCTTCGCCGTCGCCGGCGTGAACGAGACCGGAGCCCGCCTCGCATCGGCCATCCTCACGATCGGCACCTGCCTGCTCACCGCTCTGGTCGCCGGCCGGGTCTTCCGGCCTGACATCGGCCTCTGGACCGGCGTCGTCATGGCCACCTGCCTGTGGACGGGAGTGGGCGGGAGAGCCGCCACCCCCGATGCGGCGCTCGTCTTTTGCACGACGCTGGCCCTCTGGCTGTTCGTCCGCGGGACGTGTCGTCCCATGCGTGACGGCACCGGCTGGCGGAACGGGCCCGTGGTTGTCTCCTTCGGTACCGCTGTCGGCGTCGGTGCGGCCTGCGGCCTCGGCGTGCTCGCCAAGGGGCCGATCGGAGCGATCCTGCCGCTCGCCGGCCTTGGCCTTTTCTGCTGGTGGCAGGCGTGGCTCGACCCCGGCCTCAACGGCACGCTCCTGAGTCGACTCGCTGCAACGGCGTACACGGCGATTCGTGGGCTGCGGCCGCTCGTCGCCTGCGGCGCGGCCGCTGTGGTGGCCGCGCCCTGGTATGCCGCCGTGACCGCACAGACGGACGGCGAATGGCTGCGGGGATTTCTGCTTGTGCACAACGTCGGCCGCTTCGCTGCGCCGATGGAGGGACACTCCGGATCGGCATTCCTCTACTTCCCGGCGGTCATCCTGCTGGGCACATTCCCGTGGTCGATGGCCTCGGCACTGGTCACTGGGCACGCCGCACGGGCGACCCGCGACGCTGTCGGCATGCGGCTGGCCGTGTGCTGGATCGCCGCCTGGGTGCTGCCGTTGTCCCTCTCAGGCACGAAGCTGCCGGGGTATGTCTGGCCGGCCTACCCGGCGATCGCCATGGCCATCGGGCATTTCGTGGCGGAGTGGATCCGCCAGCCGGCAGTGACGACCGACCGCTGGATGCGGGTGGCTTGGATGCTTCTGGGCGCATCGGGCGTCGCCCTTGCGATCGGCTTGCCGATCGTCACGCATCGCATCGCCCCCGGCGCCGAATGGCTTGGTCTGATCGGCCTCGTGCCGATTGCCGGTGCCGCGGCGGCCTGGGCCTGTCAGTCGCTTTCGTCGCGAATCGCCGCGACCTCAGCATGGGCCGTCACGGCCTGCTGCACAGTGGGCCTCCTCCTTGCCGTCGGACCATCGGCTGTCGGCCATGCTGGCGGCATGCGGGATCTGATTGCCGGACTTGGGCACCGGCACGATGCCGCCATGCCGATCGCGACATTCAAGGCGCCGGCAAGCGCGGTCTTCTACGCAGGACGCATCACGACGTGTGGTGCCGTCGAGGAACTCGCGGGGCCGGCAGCCGCGGCCGCCTTCGTCGCCGATAACCCGCGTGCCCACCTCGTCGTGGACGCCCGCTTCGAGAAACAGGTGACCGCCGCGCTGCCGCCGGAGTATGCCGTGCTGCGAGCCGCGACGTCCTTTCCCTCCGCACGCCAGATGCTGCTCCTCGGCCCGAGTGACGACGAGCAGCCGGTGCGACTGGCAGTCGAGCCGTCGCTGACGCCATCCCAACGCTGACCGCGATTCCAGCTTCCATACCGACCAGCTTCGATACCGCCCAGGAACCACTCCGATGCCCAGTTGGAACCGTCCCGTTCTCATCGTGCTGTTGGGCGCCCTCGCGACGCTCGCCGTCGCGACCGCACCCACGCCGCTCTGGGACGAAGACGAGGCCCGCTTCGCAGCGATCGCGCGAACGATGGTCGAGACCGGCGACTGGGTAGTGCCGATGTTCAACGGCGATCTCGCGGTGGACAAGCCGGTGCTGATGCACTGGTGCATGGCCGCCTGCATGAAGGTCTTCGGGATCAACGAGTTCGCCGCCCGGCTGCCTTCCGTCATCGCCACGCTGCTGACGGCGCTGGCGCTGTTTCGTGCCGGCCGCCGCTGGTTCGACGACACCACAGGTGTCGTCGCGGCCCTCGCCTACGTCGGCTGCCTGCTCGTCTCGATCGAGGCGCACGCCGCCACGCCTGACGCGATCCTGACTGCCCTGACCGCCTGGGCCACACTGCTCGTGGCGGAGGCCGTCATGCCGGAGCGCGACGGCCGCCTGCAGACATGCTCCCTGGCGACGGCCGCGACGGCCGGACTCCTCTTGGGCCTCGCCATCGTCTGCAAAGGACCTATCGGCTTCGTCGGACCGCTCGCGGTGCTCGGCCCGTGGGCCTGGTGCCTGGCGATGCGGGCCCGCATGACCAGCCGGGGCACCGCAAGATCGGGCATCCGGCAACTCGCCGGCGCGGCCATCCCTGCGGCCTTCGATGCCCTGCGGTGCCTGCGGCCGCTCACGCTCACGCTGGCCGCACTGGCGGCTGCCGCGCCGTGGTACGTCGCGGTGACGCTCCGCACCGACGGCGCGTGGACGAGCGGGTTCTTCTTTGTTCACAACGTCGGCCGATTCATGGCCCCGATGGAGAAGCACAGCGGCGGCGCGCTGTTCCATCCGCTCACCATGCTGGTGGGCTTTTATCCGTGGTCGTGCTTCCTGCCCTTTGCCCTGGTCGTCGCGGTGTGGCGACTGGCGAAGGGCACGATCTCTGGCGTCACCGCCGCCGTCACGCTCCTGTCGCTCGTCTGGCTGGCCGTCTGGGTCGGTGGATTCTCGGCCGCCGCCACGAAGCTCCCCAACTACGTGCTGCCCGCCTATCCGGCTGCCGCATTCCTGGTGGCGATCGTCGCGGTCGATGCGGCGCGCAAGGCCGCGACCGGCCATTGGCCGCACCCGCGGTGGATGTCCACCGGCTTGGCATCGCTGGCCTTCGGCGGCGTGGCCACCGCGGTGACGGTGGTCGTCGCCACCCGCTTCGGCATCCCGGGGGCAGAGGCGGCTGCCGCCGTGGGGATCGTCCCGATCGTCGGCACCGCCGCCTGCTGGATGCTGGCGACGCGCCGGCCGCTTGAGGCCGTGGCCGCATTCACCGTCACGGGGCTGGTCTACGCCGCCCTCGCGGTCGGACCAGCCCAGACGCGACTCGCGGCCGCGAACACGCTGCCCGGCTTCGTGGAAGACGTCCAACGGGGCCGCGAATCCGCCCGCCTCGGTACCTACCTCGTCTCCAGCCCGAACGTGGTGTTCTACGCGCGACACCCGGTAACGCGGCTCAGCGACGGCAGCGTCGCGGCCGTGGCGGAGTTTTTTCGCTCCGCCCCAGACACGCTGCTCCTGATTCCCGAAGACAGTTACTCCGCGGTCGAATCGGCAGTACCGCCCGGGTTTGGCATCGTCGGCCGGACACGTCCTGTGTTCCGACCCCATGACTTACTCGCCGTGGGCAGACTGACCGAGGGTGCACCGCGGACCGCAACGCTCGACGACGAGGAGCCTAGGCGATGAGCGATCACACCTCTTCCACGGCCGCCGATGGCGGCGACAGCCACGGCCCGGTGTTCCGCAGGACCACGACTGAGCGACCCGTTCACGGCCTGCTCTCGGTGGTGATCCCCTGCCACAACGAAGAAGAGGTGATCGAGGCGACGCATGCCCGGCTCGCCGAGGTGCTGCCTGCCACCGCGCTCGACTTCGAGATCATCTACATCGATGACGGGAGCCGGGACGGCACCCTCCGACGGCTCGAGGCGATCGCGGCCCGCGACCCACGGGTCCAGGTGATCGAACTCGCCCGCAACTTTGGCCAGCAGGCGGCGATGTCGGCCGGTCTGGCTGCCGCCCGCGGCGACGCGATCGTGATCACCGATGCCGACCTCCAGGATCCGCCCGAGGTGATCCCCGAGATGGTTCGCCGCTGGCGTGAGGGCGTCGACGTCGCCTACGGAAGGCGAAACTCCCGCGAGGGCGAGACGAAGTTCAAACTCGTCACGGCGAGCCTCTTCCACAGGCTCTTCGCGTGGATGATCCCCTACCCCATGCCGGTCGACACGGGGGACTTCAAGCTCATTGATCGCGCCGTAGCCGATGCGGTCATCGCGCTCCCCGAGAAGCGCCGCTACCTGCGGAGCCTCGTCCCCTGGGCGGGCTTCCGCCACGAACCCGTCTGGTATGACCGCCACGCCCGCGTCGCCGGGGCCACCAAGTATTCCCCTTGGAAACTCCTCAAACTCGCCGGTGACGCGCTGATCCTCTCATCCGACGCCCCGGTGCGACTCACCTGGATGGCGGCTGCAGCATTGGCGGCCATCGGCCTCGGCGGGATGGCCGTCGCCACGACGCTGTGGTGGGGCTCCACTGCCGCGAAGCCCAGTCCCTCGCTGGCGGCCATCACGGCCGTCGTAGCGCTCGCAGCCGCGGTGCAGACGGCTGCGGTGGCGATCGTCGGCGAATACGTGGTCCGTGGCTACCGCGAAGCCCAGGGCCGGCCAACGTGGGTGGTGCGACGGACGATCGGCCCCAGCCGCGCCGCCACCCGCCCCACCTCGAAGGCCGCCTGATACGGCTCACACGTGAGGCTCGGGGCTCCCCCGTAGCACAGGTTGTTAACCTGTGTCTGCCCATCGCGGCGGCACGGGATTCCACGGCCGCTCAGGGCTGCCCGTGCCCATCGCCGGACGCTCGCTACGGGCTCCGGCCCTTCGCTCGCTCGATGCTGACTTCGCTCCGCCGGGCACCGATCCGCCGCAGGCGGATTGGTCGTGGCTGCGCTTGTCAGCAACGCCGGCTCCCGGGCACGGGCAGCCCCTCGCTGACCCTCGTAGCATAGGTTTTCAACCTGTGCGTGTTCCCGGTTGGCGTTGCGCGTACATCATCCCTCGCATCTGATTCCGGCTGCGGCGCCGCACGAAGATCACGCGTGACCCGTACCAAAAGCCTCGCGCTACTTCGCGAGCGCTGCCTCGATCGCGGCGATCATCGCAGGATCGTCGGGAGACACGCGGGTCTTAAACCGGCCGATCACAGCGCCGTCGCGACCGATCAGGAACTTCTCAAAGTTCCAAGCAATGTCGCCGGGCGGGTTGGCCGACTGGGTGAGCGTCTTGTAGAGCGGCGGCGCATCGGGCCCTTTGACCGTGATCTTCGAAAACATCGGGAAGGTGACGGCGTACTTCGACGAGCAGAACTCGGCGATCTGGGCGTCGGTGCCCGGCTCCTGGGCGCCGAAGTCGTTCGCCGGAAAGCCGATCACCACGAGGCCGCGATCCTTGTAGGTTTCATAGAGCTTCTGCAGGCCGGCGTATTGCGGCGTCGCGCCACAGCGGCTGGCGACATTGACCACCACCACCACCTTCCCCTGGAAGGACGCGAGATCGACCGGCTTGCCATCGAGCCCGGGCATCTCGCCGGCCAGCGGCGAGGCCGCCCGGGCATTCCCGAGGGACATCATCCCCACCATGACGAACGCCAGCGCCACGACCGAACGGATGAGCATCATGAAAGGAGTTCCTTGTCTGGGGAGGTCTGTTGAGGTTATTGGAGGATCGATGAGGCGAAATCGTCGCGACCGGCCTCGCCGGCGCCGCAGCGGATCGTATGACCATTAAAGTCGGTCAGCCCAGGGGCGTCCACTGGTCGAACGTCGCCGCCTGCCCGTGGATCGTGCCGGCCGCATCGATCAGGTTCCAGACGATGGCACGTTCGATCTTGAAGCGGCGGCCGGTCCGGGTGATCCGCACGCCTGAATAGTCGTCGACGAAGCCCTCTCGGCGCGTCCGCTCGAGCAGCCGCGCCCGTTCTTCCCGGTGCACGAACTCCGCGGTCAGCCGCGACGGCGTCCGTAGGAGGACGTCCGCATCCATCTCCCAGAGCCGGAGCGCGGCGTCGTTTCCATACGACAGCATCGGGTCGACCTCAGTGCCGTGGGCGACCACGACGAACGGCGTCCGATAGAGCCGCTCGGCCCTGGCGATGTCGCTCCCCTCGGGATCGATCAGCGACCGGCCGAGCAGTGTGGCGTAGGACTCTATGATCAGCCGGGCCCTCGCAACCCAGTCGGGTCGGCTCCAGGGTTCCGGACTTGTCGCCCCCCGTCGCTTCACGTCGAGCGGGCCGCCTTCAGGACCGGCTTGCGATTCCAGGCCAAGGCCACGGCGAAGCCGACGGTGGCGAGCAGGAAGGTGCCGGGCTCCGGCACGGCGGCCACGCCGGCCAGGTCACGCATGCCAGGGCTCGTGACGATGGAGAGGGAGTTATACGTGCCCGAAGTCGTGTCCACGGTGTACCAGACACCGCTGGTCAATCCAGGGTTCGTTGGTTCGTTTAAATCAAACCGGTATTCCTGACCGTACAGCGTCGAAAAGTCCTCGCTGAAAGCCAGCTGCAGACTGATCGCGTTGCCCGACGTGATCACGTTCACGGGATTCGTGGTGCCCGAGTTGATCGAGTTCATATCCAGCGTGAAGAAGAGCCCGCCTGAGCCGGGCGTGGTCGATCCGTAGAGGATGCCGGTGTCGCGATGGATGGCGATGTCGCCAAACGCCATGCCTGTGGTGCTGCCACTCGCCGAGAGCTGATACTCCGTAGGCGTGCCACTGAACGAGGGCACATTGCCCGTGTAGGTCATCGGAACCTGGTAGAGCTTGTTGTTGTAGTTGTCGCCCTTGCCGATGTACCAGAACGCGCCGTTGTAAAAGCTCGCATCCTCGGGCGGAAAGTCGGTGACATTGCCGAACGTGGATGCCGGGGCAACCGTGCCCGCGCTGCCGTCGGTGGTCGTGTAGTAATAGAGGTCGCCATTCGACCCGAAGTAGAAGAGGTGATTCCTGATGCGATCGGTTGCGAAGCCGTTGGCCTTGACCCCCGTCGAAAGCGAAGTCGCCACAAACGAGAAGCTCTGATCCTGGGTATCGAATCGCTTGATGTCGTTGTCGACCGTAACCCCGTAGATCAGTGCCGGCGACAAGGGAGCAGCTTTTCCGAACGGCATGAACGCCACGCCCGCCACGAAGGCGGCGGCACAGGCAATGGTTCGGGACAAGCCAGCGAATGAGGCACGCATCAGCGGGGTTCCTTTTTTTTCGGGCGATCTCGTCGGCGATGACCACCGACACCCCTACCTAAGCGATTTCCGTGCCAAACCCGACTCAATCCAAAAATATTTTTGGTATCCATGGTGAAAGGTCCCTTTTTTCTGACAATCCAGAGGCCAAAAAAACTTGTTTTATTCGCGTTTTTCAGTGTTTTGGCTGACTTTTCCGACTCCTCACTTTCGTGAGGAAGACAGCAGGGCTTCGCAATAATTGCGAAACCAATTCGCAATTATGGTGAAATCGAGTAGGCTCCAAAAGTCGCCCGTGGCCGGGAACACCACTCGCTTCGCCAGTCCTTTTAAGGCGAGGCTAACGTCTTATTTGACCCGCATGGAAGCCTCACCAGCATCCCCGCCGACATCCCCGTTCGCCCGTGCCCGTTCCGCAGGTCGGGCGGAGAAGCACTGGCCCAGACTCGAGGGTGCGTCTGAGGCCGTCCGCCGCCTCGAGGAGAACATCGCCCGGGTTGCGACCTTTGATTGCTCGGTACTGATCACGGGCGAGACCGGCTGCGGCAAGGAAGAGGTGGCCCGGGCCATTCATGCTGCGGGCCCGCGAAACGACAAGCCCTTCGTGGCGATCAACTGCGGAGGACTCGTCGCCGACCTCGCCGAGAGCCAACTCTTCGGCCACGAGAAGGGTGCCTTCACCGGTGCATTTGGATCCTCTCGGGGCGCCTTCCGCGCTGCCGAAGGGGGCATCATCTTTCTCGACGAGATCGGCGAACTGCCGATCGACCTTCAGCCGAAACTGCTTCGGGTTCTCCAGCGTTGGGAAGTGACACCGGTCGGCTCAACTGAAGCCCACGCGATCGACGTGCAGGTGGTCGCGGCGACGAACCGCGATCTTGAGTCCGACGTCGCCTCTGGCTCCTTTCGCGAGGACCTGCTCTATCGGCTCAACACGATCCACCTCACGGTGCCTCCGCTCCGTGCACGGAAGGAAGACATTCCGAGGTTCGTCGAGCATTTTTCGGCGCATTTCGCCCGGGAGTACGGCCGCCAGCAGTGGGTTCCCGACGACCGTATGCTCGACCGGTTCGCGCGGCACTCCTGGCCCGGCAACGTCCGGCAGTTGGCGCAGACGATCCAGCGAGTCTACGTGTTCGAGGATCGAATCGACGCGGTGCTCGCAGAAGTGTTCGACGCCTCAGCCGCCCCAACCGCTCGGGCCGTGGGGGCAGCCGCCGACGCAGACCTCGCCCCGCCGATGGAGATGGGCGCCACTGAGGCGCTCGTGTCGGCGATCGTGCAGGCGGACGAACATGCGGCGAGTGAGCAGCGGGTGCCGGTCTTCAACCTCGACGAACTCCGCCGTCTGGCTGTCCGTCAGGCCTTGGAGTTCACTCAGGGCCACCGGGGGCAGGCGGCCACGCTGCTTGGCGTGTCGCTCAACACGATGACGCGCCTCGTCGCCGAGTCATGCCCTGAAGTTCAGTCGAAGTCCGGTCGGCGGCGGGTGCCCCCGCCCCCCCAGCCTCGCTGACGGGTGCTCCCCGCGATTGAGCCCGTGGGCTCGAGTCGCGATGCTGGGCTACGGGCACCTACCGCGTCGTCAGTGCGAGCCAGGCTGACGCCGAGGCCACGGCGACGCCCGCCCCGAGAAATGTCCACGCCCATGGGCTTGGCCGCACACGCACGGTGCGGATCGCACGCCTCAGCCGGCGGCTGAACTCAGCCCAAGCCTCCGCCGAGGTTCGGCCGGCCGCGATAACGCTCACCGTCCTGGCAGGCCCCCGTTCGTCGAGATGCACTTGGAGCCCGCGAGCCGGCAGGGCGGCTGTTTCCCCGGCCCACCTCGCCGTGGGATCGAGGCCGGCCGCCACGGAAGCCACCACTGGCCTCAGCTGATCAAGACCGACGTTGTAGATCACCATCCGCGGCCGCGCCGCGAGCAGGGCGCCGGCGACGACAACGGCAAACCCGAGCAACAGCACAGCGGTTGTCCAAACGGACGTACCCGCTCCGGGCTGCAGCAAGGCAAGCGGACCGGCGATCACCATGCCCGCGATCCCGAGGGTCAACAGAGCCACGTCCACGTGGCCGGAGAGGGCCACCGGACGGCGTCGCAGGTGAAGGCAACCCACGGCGACAAGGTAGGCGGCAACCGGCAGCAGCGCAATCCACAGCGGTACTTCCGTCAAGGCGATCCGCATAACCGACGCTCCCTCAACTCCGCCACGCGAGCCAGGCCAATACCGCCAGCCACGCCACCTCGCAAACCGCTGCGACGGCAAACCATGTCCGCGCCGGTGGCTGCCCCACGAGAGGCTCGTGCACACGCATCGCTCACACCGAATCCGGCACGACGAAGGCGAGGTCCCGCGAGAATCCCTCGTCGAACCGATAGACGTCGTGGAAGTCCTCGCGTTTGTCGGCCCGAGTCTTCCGCATCTGCCCGATGCCGATCATGTTGAAGACGATCTCCCCGATGTCGCTCGTGCGACGGATTCCCCACGCGGCGAGCACGGTGGGGGCGAGATAGCCGTACTGCTGAAGGCCGTATTTCCTGGCAGCTTCGCAGAGTTCTTGGCCCGAGACGTGCCGCTCCACCTGCCGCCTTCGGCGGCCCGGCTTGGATCGGGTCGTGCCGCTCGACTCCGCAGGCAGCGGTTCGAGATCCTCTGCTGCCGGCTCCTGCCCCATCCCCAGCGACTCCTGGGCGAAGGACAGCGCCTCCAGCACGAACAGGTAGGCATCCAGCGTGTAGCGACGGTCTCGCTGGAGCAGTTGAAAGAGCGGGTGGGAGGGATCGACCAGAGGCATCTCGGGGCATCCGGGGACTGACCAGGCACAGACCAGGGCGGTTTTCGGGCGAGTATACCCGCGCCCGCCCTCCGCAGGAGATCCGCGGCTGGAGCCGTGCGACGCTCCCGGGCTCCACTGCGGCGGAAAAGGCTACCGAACGGTTCCGGCCGCGGCCGGCGGGCCCGCGGGCTGCGCCTGGAGATCCTCCAGAACGTACTTGTAGCCGAATGGCGTCATCGGCTTCGCGAAATCGCGGATCATGTCGAGGCCGCGGTC
This sequence comes from Planctomycetota bacterium, assembly GCA_003669255.1. GTDB lineage: Bacteria > Planctomycetota > Planctomycetia > Pirellulales > UBA1268 > QWPN01. Next base: position 23,997 of record QWPO01000075.1, read on the forward strand.
AATGAGATTCGTCCGCGGGTCGAACTGATAGACGTCACGATCCTGCCCGGCCGGCTTGTACATCTGGATCGCGAACGGCATCAGGTCGCGGGCCTGCAGGATCAACTCGACCTTGGAGAAGTTCGCGGCGTCGAACTGATGCTTGGGTAGTGCCTCGAGCCAGATCTGATCCCGAATGTCGGGCGGTGTCACGATCCGCATCCAGTACCGCTTCTTGAGCGTGTCGGCCTTGGCACCGAACACGAACGGTAGCGGCCCGTCGCTGATCGCTTTGCCTCGCATCTCGGGAGGCAGTTTCGTCTCGCGGAGTTGCCGCTCGCTGTGACGGAACTCGTAGATGCTCTCGCCGTTGCACACCCAGTGCTCACCGGTGTCGCCGCCACGAATCTCGTACCGCCGCGCCTCAGGACTCCACTGCTTCGTCTCTTTGACGCGAAAGAGGCCCTTGTCGGGCGCGGCATACTTCAACTCGCCCGTGCTTTCCGCGAAGGCCAGCCGTTCGCCATTCGCATCGGCCGGACTCCAGGCGTTGTATTCCCATTTGCGGAACGTGCAGGCCCACGTCCGCACTGCGGCGTTGCGGGTTTCCCACGCCGCGAGCAGCTGATCGAGCGCCGCCTGCTGCTCGGGCGGTAGCGGGGCCGGCTGCTGCGAGGCTGGCGCCGCCACCGCAACCCGCTGCGGAGGCTGCTGCGCAGGTTGCTGTGCAGGTTGCTGAGCCGGCTGCGACCATACCACCGCACCCTGGCAGCACGCGACGACGGCCGCACCCACGCGCACGATCGTGCTGACGGACGGCGTCGGACGGCGATGCATGGCTGATCTCCACGAGGCAAGCCGGGCGGGCGGGGGACTCTAGCAGGCCCCAGCGGCGGGAGCGAGGCCGGTTCCCCCGCGGATTTGCCCCTGGTGGCCGGCGGACTCAGCCCGTCGCGGCGACGGCCGCCCGGAGGTCGGAGAGTTCCCGGACAAAGCCGCCTGAGAGGATGGGGAACCGACACCAGGTCTTGGGATCGAGATTCTCGTCGTCGAGATGGAAGGATGGGGCATACCGCTCCCGCTTCCACTGGTTGCGGCTCCAGAGGAC
>QWPO01000048.1 GCA_003669255.1 Planctomycetota bacterium
ACCGTCTGGCTCTGGCGGACGCGACGGGAGACCTGGGTCTGGCTCGTCACCGGCCTACCGACAGCCTTCATGTATGTCATGAGCACCTGGGCGCTCTTCACCCTCACGCTCCCGCGATTCCGCACCCCCGAAGGCTGGGTCGTGCCCACCGACCCGGTGCCATGGGTCGGCTTGGTGCTCCTTGTCCTCGCGGCGGTCATGCTCGTCGAGGCAATCCGTGCTCTTGGCGGCGGGGGGCCGACGGCCGAGCCACCGGAGCAGGCGTTGGCTCATCCTATTCTCGCACAACGCTAACAGCCCCTTTATTTCGGTTCGCTCCACTCTCCGCGGTGTCAAAGCCTCGTCGCTGACCACATCGGTCGCGACGGCCTTCCTTCCGCCGTGGAGAGTCTCATGCCGACCGTCCGCGTGCCCCGCCGGGGCTTCACGCTTGTTGAACTTCTTGTCGTCATCGCGATCATCGCGACGCTGATCGGACTGCTCCTGCCGGCCGTGCAGTCGGCCCGCGAGTCGGCTCGCCGGACGCAGTGCCAGAACAACATGAAGCAGATTGGACTCGGCGTGATGACGTACGAGTCGGCCAACCGGAAGCTGCCCTATGCGGGCCAGTGCGACTCCACCGGCTCTTCCACCACGGTCTACATGATCCACTCCACGGCAACCCTGATTCTGCCCTTCATCGAGCAGGCCCAGATCTACAGCCAGTTCGACACCACGTATGACGTGGCCGGCTACGGTGGAACCGTCAACTCGGCAGGCAACCGCGTCTTGCCGTCGGGTGCTCAACTGCATCCCAAGGCTCGGGGCAGGTCGTACGATGACACCGCATTTCCAGCCGGCCAGGCGGCCGCGAAAAACTCCATCAACACGTTCCTCTGCGCAAGCGCACCTGGCGGATCAGTACGCGATCCGATCAGCAACTATGGTGGCTTCGACTACATGTTCATAGCGTTGTCCGACGTGAACTCCACGCCGGGCGACGCGCTCTACGGCGAGCGGCAGGTGCCCGCGGGCAATGCGGCCTGGACCGCGCAGGTGGTTGATGGTTGCCTCAACTGCGCCGACAAGGGCTTCGCGCGGGTGCTCGACGGAACTTCCAAGACGTTTCTCTGCATAGAGGACGCCAGTCGCTCGCACCCCGACGTGGGGTTGTTCGGCGCCTACTCGAGCCGCGATGCCGTGACTGGGTCGAGCCAGGCCGACCCGGTCAAGAAGAGCAGTGCGAGCGGCTCGCCGGGCGCCCGCCGGGTGTTCGCTTGGGCCGACCCCGACGCGTGCACCAACGGCTACTCGGGTCCGAGCAACTCGACCGGCTCCAAGAAGGCGACCCTCAACCAAAATGCCAACCCAATCGGCGGGCCGTCGACATGCCCGTGGCAGACGAACAACTGCGGACCAAACGACGAACCCTTCGCCTTCCACAACCAAGGCGTGAACGCGGTGATGGGCGACGGTTCGGTGAGGTTCGTGTCTGAAACGATCGACGGAGTGGCCGTGAAGTGGCTCGTCGGAGCGCAGGACAGCCAGCCGACGCCAGCAGATTTTTAAGGATGGCCTAGGGGCGTCACGGCGGAGCCTGCCCAGCCTTCGCGGCCTGCGCTGCTTCCGCAGGTTTCCGCCACCTCGGCGCCCCTCCTGCAAAACCCGCTTCAATCCTCAAGCGGTGGAACCGGTCGTACCGATTCTGCCGGATGTCAGGGGAGGGCGGAACATGACGCACATATTCCTGCGCGCTGTGGCGATCATCTGCGGGCTCGTGCTCGCGTCTGGGATCGCAGCGAATCGCAGCTACGGCCAGACCTACGGGATCGACTTTCGCAACACCCTCATGCCCGCCTCCGGCGGGATGGCGGGCACGAGTGTGGCCGCGCCCCAGGATTTCATTTCGGCGATCAACGCGAATCCAGCCGCGCTGACGCAGTACCGCGGCACGAACTTCACGCTCGGCGGGGCGTTTGCCGAGGCCACGGTCAATCTCACGCAGACGGCGCCGGTACCAGCGCTCGGCGTGGCGCCGTTCTCGGCCAAGAGCAGCACGCCGGGGGCGATCGTCCCCGCGATCGGCGTGGCACAGGAAGTGGACGGCATGCTGCTGCCCACCACCGTAGGCCTCGCCGTGTTCGGCGCCGCCGGGGGCGGCTCGAGCTACGTGCAGGTGCCCGCCAGCAACGCCACGTCGTCCTACCTGCTCCTGCTCGAGTTTGCGCCGTCGGTCGGAATCGAACTCACCGAGCGGCTCTCGATCGGCGCCACGATGTTCATCGGCGACGGCTACGCGTCGGGCCCGTTCGTCGGCACTAGCGGCATGACCAACGCCTACGCACTGCGGGGCGGATTCGGACTCGACTACGCCCTCGGCGAGGCGACCCGCCTCGGCGCTTACTACCAGACGAACCAGGATTTTCGCTTTCAGGACGAGGCAATCCTGTTCTCGGAGCGGCGGCCCCGCGACGTCGACATGGGCCTGCCGCAGCAGGTGGGCATCGGCATCGCTAACGAGTCGCTTGCGGACGGCCGGCTCCTCCTGGCCGCCGACGCCCTCTACCTCGACTGGCGGAGTGCGGCGCTCTTCAAGAACCTCTACCGGGGCCAGTGGGTGATGCAGCTCGGCGCCCAGTACCGAGCCACCGACCGCGTGAAGCTGCGGCTCGGCTACGCGCTCGCCCAAAACCCGATCAATCCGACGGCCGGCACGCAGATCGGGCCAATCGCGGTGCCGGGTGGGATTCCTTCGGTCAAGTACCTACAGTCGCAGTTCGCGATCGTCAACGAACACCGCATGGCCGCAGGCGCCGGTATCGAAGACCTGTTCATGCCCGGCCTCGATCTCGACGTCTTCGCCGGCGGCATGTTTCCCGCGGGCGACCAGCTCGGAAACGCCACCCGCGTGAACATCGAGAGCTACTGGATCGGGCTCGGCTTCACCTGGCACTTCGATCAGCCTCAGGTGGCCCGCGATCCGGGGTAAGCAGGATGTTCGACCGGGCGTGTCATCGGCTGCGGCGGGCGGCAATCGCAACGGCGGTTGTCTGCCTGGCGGGCGTGGGCCTCGCCGCCGGGCGGGAGGAACTTGAGACCGACCGCGACTCGTTTACGTTCGCCCCCACGACGGCCGGCCGCGACCTTTCGATCCTCGAATCGTCGTATTCCTTCATCGACAACCGTACCAGCCCCGAGGCCCACAGCGTGCCGGAGACGCTTCTCCGCCGCGGCGTCGGCGATCGCCTCGAGCTCCGGCTCGGCTTCAACTATGAGGCGGGCGGCCCCGGCACCGTGTCGGGCAGCGAGGTGGGCGGGCAAGACATCGAGACGGAGGACGAGAGCCGCGTGCTCTACGGTGTGAAGGTGGAGACCTCCGAGCAGGATGGCTGGCTGCCGCGATCGGCCGCCGTCGTTCAGGGCTACACTCCCACCTATGGCCCGTCGACCGTGTCGACCGTGGTCGTGGGCGAATCGTTGGGCTGGCGGTTCGCCAACGGCTGGGAGTGGACGTCGGCGATGCGGTATGGCACCGGCTTCGACAAGGGAGACGCCTTCAACCAGTGGGCACCGTCCACGGTGGTGAAGGCTCCCGTCGGCGAACGCTGGAACGTGCACGTGGAATACTTCGGCATCCTTTCGACGGGGAAGGAGGAGCCGGTGGACGCCCAGTTCGCGAGCTTCGGCGGGCACGTGCTGGTCACGGAGGATTTCGAACTGGGACTCCGCGTCGGCTGGGGGCTCACCGACAGTTCGCCAAACTTCTTCACGAACCTCGGCATCGGGGTCCGCTACTGACGTTAACGGACTGGGAAAAACCCTTGGCTGGCGACCGTTTGGTGGGCCTCCACCGCGCTCCAACGCCAGCGACCAATCCTTGTTTGTGTCGCTCGCGTCCTTTGACTAAAAACTCTGATATCTTCGCCCGCCGCGGGCCTCACTGTCATTGGCTGGTCCCATTCCCTGGACACCCGCCCGTCCTCGCAAGGACCTGCTTCCATGATGCTGATTTCGCGCGACTCACCGGCCCTGGTCGCAGTACGAGGCTGGTTGGCCGGGGCGTCGGCTCGCCGGCCGACGCGCCCCAGCCGCAGCGGCAGCCGGATGGTCTCCCGCCAGCTCGTGTTTGGAGAGAAGCTGGAACAGCGGACGATGCTCGATGCCGGCATGCGGGCGTTCCTTCCCGACCTGGCTGCGGAAAGCGACACCGGCTGGTCGAACGTCGACAACCTCACCTCCGACCAGACGCCGACCCTGACCGGCAGAGTGTCGAGCGCGGCGAGTCAGGCAAGGCTCATCATCGACGGCCGACGTGTCGCCGAAGTCCCGGTCGTGAACGGCATATGGAGCTACACGGTGCCTGCCGAGGCGACACTCGCCGCCGGCGGTCACACGATCGCCGCCCGAGCGGTCGATGCGTCTGGCAAGGTCGGAAGACTCTCCAAACCGCTGGCCGTCAAGATCGTGACGACGGTGCCCGACGCCCCGACGCTCCGCCTGGGGAATGCCGCGGATACCGGCACGAAGGGGGATGGGAAGACGACCGACAGCGTCCCCACGTTCCGTGGACGAGTGGCGCCCGGCCAGTGGGTGAATGTGTCGATCGCCGGCGTGGCGAGCGGACGGGTGAAAAGCCATGCCACAACGGGGGCATGGTCGTTCACCGCTCCGCGGCTGGCCACCAGCGTGCACGATGTCAGCGCGGTGGCGGAGAACCGTGCCGGGATCCGGAGTGCCGCGACGAGCTTCCGGGTCACGGTCAACGGCGAGCGGACGGTGATGCTCGATGGCTCGGGTGGGAAGCCCGTCGAACTGACGGCGTCGCATCTCTTGGGCCAGGGCTCCCAAGGCTTCATCGTCACGCAGGTGCACCGCGGCACCTTGCAGAAGTGGGTGGCGGCCGCGAACGCCTGGCAGACGATTCCGGCCCAGACCTCCACCAACTCGGCGGATCGCCTCCGAAACCTCGCGGACGTGCGCGCCACTGGCAACGCCGCCGAGCTGCGCACCATCGCGTTCACGGACACCGTCCGGTGGATACCCTCCAGCGATCACGTCGGCATTGCTTCGGCATTCACCATCCTGCCATTGGACAAGGCGGGCGGTGCGATCGCTCTGCCCCCGCAGCCAGGCACGGTGCCGGGCAAGGTCGGGGCCGTGATCATCGGCGACTGTAGCCGGGATCTGCCAACCACGATCATGTGGAACGCCCCGACCGACGGCTGCGGCTGTCGGAGCACCCGATACTCGCTCGAGGTGCTCCTGGAGGATGGCAGGACGTTGCTCTACAACGTGCCGTCGACGGTCAACGGAGGCTCGAGCGTGGACGTCACCGGAGGCTCGATTGCGGACGTTGGAGCGGTCCTCAGCTTCAGAATCTGGGGTGCCACCAAGAGGGGCGCTGGCGAGGTGCAGGCGTCGTCCACGAGTTCTACATACGCGATCGCCTTGGAGAGCTTTCAATCGCTATCGCGCTCTTCATGCAACACCTGCAACCCGAGTTCCTGCCCCCCGGATATATGCTCAGGTTATGGAACACCCGTCTGCTGTCCGTCCGGCTCCGGCTCCACGACGTGCTGCGCGACAGGAGGGGGCAGATAGGAGGGCTCGGTCGGCCCATGGCCCGCGGCGGGCCTTCGGCGAGCGAGGGGCCGCACGATTGCGAACCCCTTGTTTTCTAGAGTGCCGGAGGTGGGACTTGAACCCACACGCCCTTGCGGGCAACGGATTTTGAGTCCGCCGCGTCTGCCATTCCGCCACTCCGGCTCATGAGGGCGACCGACCCCCGAGAGCCTACGGCCCGCCGCAGCCCCATGCCAGACGCAGCCGGGATCGCGGCTAGAATGGTGGGGTCAGTTTCACCCCATCACCGGTCCCAGGCAGCGCATACCGTGTCGATCAAGGACGCCTACACCGGCAGCCGATTCGGCCTGTCGTTCGAACTCTTCCCCCCTAAGACGCCCGAGTCCGAGGCTGTCATGTGGCGGACTGTCGACGAACTGCTCGCATTCGACCCGGCGATGATCACCTGCACCTACGGAGCGGGCGGTTCCACCCGCGGCACCACGCTCGACGTGCTCAAGGGCGTGCTCGCACGCCACAGACTGCCGGTGGCCAGTCACCTCACCTGCGTGGGTAGTTCCGTCGACGAACTCCGGGACTACCTCCGCGAATCCCTCGCGATCGGCGTGGCGGCGATCGTCGCGCTCCGCGGAGATCCACCGAAGGGCGAGACGGCGTTCCGTCCGGTCGATGGCGGCCTCCGCTACGCCTCCGAACTCGTGGCGCTGATTCGCAGTGAGTTCCCTGAGTTGGGCATCCTCGTGGCGGGGTATCCCGAAACGCACCAGGAGGCTGTCAGCGCCCAGGCCGACCTCGAGAACCTGAAGCGGAAGTGCGACGCGGGCGGCGACGTCGTGGTGACCCAACTCTTCTACGACAACGTCGACTTCTTTCGCTTCCGTGACCGCTGCGCGGACCTCGGAATCACCGCGCCGATCGTGCCTGGCGTGATGCCCGTCACCAACTACGGCCAGGTCCGTCGGATCGCCAGCCTCTGCAAGGCGCAGTTGCCCGAATCGTTTACCCGGTCATTCGAGGCGGCCGGTGACGACGAGGCAGCCCAGTTCGAGGCAGGTGTGAACTACGCCGCTCGCCAGGTCGAGGAGTTGATCGCAGCCGGCGTGCCCGGGATCCATTTCTACGTGCTCAACAAGTCGCCCGCGACTATCCGCGTGCTCGACCACGTGGGGATGAAGCGGGCTGAGGCGTGACGCTCGAGCGGCTCACCGCAGGTTGCCAACCTGCGGCTACGTAGGTGCAGGTTGCTTACCTGCACCGCATGCCAAGTCAGCGTCCAGCCAACCACAGGTTGGAAACCTGTGCTAAGAGATGCTGTGCTGCGGGAATGCCTCACCGCGGCGGCTGGTCATCGTCCATCGTGCGGATGTAGCTTCGCAGCCGCTCGAGCTCGTCGGAAACGTGCCGCAGCTTGAGCATGTTCTCCACGCGCTTGACGAGTTCCACGCGATTGACGGGCTTCGAGAGGAAGTCGTCGGTGCCGGCCTCCACCGCCCGCTCGATGTCACCGAGTTCGCCGAGGGCCGTCACCATGAGGATCATGATCGGGCTCGTCGCTGGATCCGATTTCAGTCGCTGACAGACTTCGAAGCCCGAAAGCTTCGGCATCATCACGTCGAGAAGGATCACGTCGGGCTTGAACGACGCCACCTTCTCGAGCGTGTCGGCGCCGTCGACGGCCGAGGCCATCTCGCAGCCAACCCCCGATAGGTAGACCTCGAGAAGTTCGCGATTGGGCTCGTTGTCGTCGGCGATGAGCACGCGGGGCATGCGAGCCTGACGATCGGCGGGTGCGACCTTGCGAGTGGGCATGAGCGGAAGTCTCGCGGAGTGCGACCGGGCCCGCAAGGCCGATCACGGCGTCTCGAACACCGACTGGCTCTTCACGATCGCCATCTCGTCTGGAAACGTGTGAAACGCCTGGATGATCAGGCTGCGGGGCCGGGTTTCGACGTCGATCCAGCTCACGGCACCGAGAGCCACCCGCCCCCCCGATTCGAACCGATGGAGCAGTCCCCGTTTCATGCCGGCCTCCACGAGCTCCTGCTGAAACGACCAGAAGACCTCCTGCTGCACTGTCTCCAGTTGGAAGCAGGTCTCGTAACTGGCTCCCCCGCGACATTCCATCCGGTCGCTTCGCTCCCCGGCGATCCGGTGAGAGAGCAGCCGCCGCTTGTGTGGCAGTGGCTGGGAGAGCCCCGTGGCGACCTCGGTGAGGGTCAGCCCATCCTTCCGCCAAGTCACCAGATGGCCCGCCGTCGTGATCGAGACCGACGCGGAGTAGCCTCCGCGATCGATCGACCGCGTCGCGCAGATCTCGAAGAGTTCGGGATGGAGGCTACGGCCATAGAGTTGGAACACCAACTCGCCGACTTTTGGTCGCAGGGATATCACGCTCGTTACTCCTGCACAAACAACCGGTGGTCTGTGTCAGCCGGCATCCGCCAGCCAGACCACGCGTCTCCACTCGCCTCGAGGACCGATTATAGAGACTCATCGCCTCGGCGACCACGTTCCGGCACAACCCCACGACGTACGGCCCTTGGCGGCTACAACAAGCCCACGAGGATGTCGTAGACGGCGTGGGTCCCTGCCGCGATCCCGAAGCCACGCACGAGGAAGAGCGACGCGAAGAACATTCCCGCCAGGAAGCGGAATGTGAAACTGTAGATGGCGAAGGTGTCGCCAAGGGGACCGACGTAGTGGGCGGCACTGAACAGCAGGCTCGACGTCACGAGGCCCCAGCAGGCGGCGGGAATCGCCGAGAACCCGAGCCTCTCAAAACACCACACGAGCGCCGGCAAGAGCAGCAGCCGAAAGAGCACTTCCTCGTAGAGACCAGCACCGCAAAACGCCACGATCCGCGAGATGAAACCCTCGTCGGCGAAGGCCGCAGCGAGGGGCCAGAGCCGCTCCTGGAGCCTCGCGACACCAATCAGAACTGCAGCCCAGAAGAGGCATTCCAATGCCATCACCACCAGCACGCCCGGCCGGAACTTCCAGGCGACATGCTCGACGTGGTGCCAGGCGAGCAGCCCGATGACGGTGAGCGTCGGCAGCAGGAAATACTGGCCAAAACCGACCGCATCGAGGATCTGCCGCAGCCACACGTCGGCGCCATTTCGCGGTGATCCACGCCCCATCGCCAGCACGCCCCCCTCATACGCCAGCACCAGCGGCAGGGCGAAGACAAGGCTCGTCAGCGGCGTCCGCGACGCCGCCCAGTAGCTGTCGCCAAAAGCTCCCGTTTCAGGGGCGATTTCTGCGTCGGCGGCAGACTCTCTCGGCTCGTCGTCTCCGGCATTCCCCTCGGCGGCGAGCGAGTCCAGCAGTTCGTCCAACGAACCTGCCTCATCATCCCGCTCGTGCGAATCATCGCGTGAAAACACGCTCAAACCCTCGCGTCATACGCTGGTCTCGCTGATCTGTGCCGCACACCATACCTCGACAGCGGCCACGGTGTCTCGCTCCAACACCAGCGCGACAAGAACCGCACGTTCGGACCGAAAAAAAGTTTTTTGTCAACCGGTCGTTTTCTGCGGCAGAAGCGACACATGGCTGATGCGAGTCCGCATGTGCTTGACAACTCGCGACGCCTCCACAGAATCACGCCATCGACGTTGCTCGTCGGTGGGCCATGAACAATCATGTCCGACTGACCGCACGATCGCGGAGGCCTCTCCGTGATTCGTATGCGGGGCTTGCCAACGCCGCACGTTCGAGGAACACGCATTTCGAGCAACAGGGGGGCGACGACTTGAGGGATCGAAAGTCGACGACCTTGGTCGTGGCCTGGATGTCCCCCCCGGTTCTCGAGATCGCGCAGGTTTCCCAGGAGATGAAGCTGGGGTTGGTCCGGGCCAGAGCCGCGGCCCGCACGGCGGTTTGCACGGTGGCCTGGCCCGGGCGGTAGAATCCGGCGGTGCCCGAAGGTCACGGGAGTCGCCGCCATGGCACGATGCCTCATCGGATGCGGCTCCAATCGTGGACGCCGCCGGGAACAGCTCGACCGAGCCGTCGAACTGCTCCGTTTCATGCCCGGCGTCAGCGTCAGGGCTGTGAGCCACTACCGCGAGACCGCCCCCGTCGGCGGCCCGGCGGGCCAGCAGCCCTTCCTCAACGGCGCCTGCCTGATCGACACCGACCTGCCCCCCTTCAAGGTGCTTGAGATCCTGGCGGCCATCGAAAAGACGCTCCATCGCGAACGGGCCGAGCGCTGGGCCGCTCGGACGATCGATCTCGATCTGCTGCTCTACGACGACGTGGTGATGGACACCCCCGATCTGACGATCCCGCATCCACGCATGGCGACGCGGCGGTTCGTGCTTGAGCCGGCGGCGGAGATCGCCGGCGACCTCGTCTTCCCACCTGCAGCCTGCAGCGTTCGTGACCTGCTCGACAACATCTCAAAGCCGCATCCCCTGATCGCGGTCGTCGGCGTACCGGGCAGTGGCGCGACCGAGGTCGCCTCGGTGGTGGCCGACGCGGTGATGGGGCGGCCCCTCCATGCCCCCGCAGCCCTGCCGACCGCCGATGGTGGGCCACGGGCGTCGCTCGCCCGCTGGCGACAGACGCTCGCCGCCTGGTCCGCGCCGCTCGACCGCCACCACTGGAACGACGAGGGCGTCGCCACGATCGCCGACTACTGGTGCGACGGCCTCGTCGCCGCGGCCGCCGACGATCTCGACGCCGATGAACTGGACGACCTCCGCGCCGAAGCCGACGCCGTGGCATCGCGATTCGTCATGCCCTGCGTGGTGATCATGCTCATCGCCGATTCTGCGGTGATCGAGGAACGGATCGCATTTCGATCGCACCGGTCGCGTGACCACACCAACGTGTTCGCCGACCTGACGGCCGCAGCGCTCGTCTGCGACCGCGGCGGGGACCGCGTAGCGCCACTTCTCCACCTGCAGGAACGCCTGCTGCGACGACTCCGCTCGACGGGCGACCGCGTGCCGAAGGCGGTGATCACCATCGATGCATCCGACCTCTCGCAGGCGGCGCTGGAGTCGACGGCGGCCGTTGAGGCGATGCTCTGATGGCACACGTCCGTGGAGACGAGGCCAACGGGCCGATGATCATCACCGATCCGCAGCACATGCACCGCGACGTGCTTGCGGCACGCAGCCGCGGCCGACGTGTCGGCTTCGTGCCCACCATGGGAGCATTGCATGCCGGCCACGTGAGCCTCGTGAAACGCGCCGCCGCGGAGTGCGACGACACGGTCGTGTCGATCTTCGTGAATCCAACGCAGTTCGGCCCCGGCGAGGACTTCACCCGCTACCCACGGACCCTCGACGCCGACATCGCTGCGGTTGCGGGCTGCGGCGTCACCTGGATCTTCGCGCCGGCGGCCGATGCCATCTATCCGAACGGGTGGGCCACGCGGGTCGTCGTCGATGGGCCGGCGCGCCGCTTCGAGGGGGAACTGCGACCGGGACACTTCTCTGGTGTTGCGACCGTCGTCTGCCGTCTGTTCATGGCGGTCCCCGCCGACGTGGCCTACTTCGGCGCCAAAGACTGGCAGCAGACGCTCGTCGTGAAGCGGATGGTCCGCGATCTCGGCGTGCCCGTCGAGATCGCGGTCTGCCCCACCATCCGCGAGCCCGACGGACTCGCGATGAGTTCTCGTAACGCCTACCTTTTGGCCGACGAGCGGTCGCGGGCCACCGCGATCCACGAGAGCCTCATGCTCGCCGAGCGGGCCTGGTTCGCGGGCGACGACATCGCGGCGATCGAACACGCGATGCGAAGTCACCTTGCGGCGCGGGGCGTCGCCGTCGACTACGCCGCAATTGTCGACCGCGAGTCGCTTGAACCGCTCTCGAGCCCAGTCGCCAATGCCATCGCGATCATCGCTGGGAGGCTGGGCACAACGCGACTGATCGACAACCACCCGCTACCAACCCGCGGCTGACTGGAGTTGCATGCGGTCGACGCTGTTTCATATCCCGACGTCGCTCGACCTGGGCATGGCACACGTGCCGCTGTTCGGCTGGGGCCTCGCGCTGGCGGTCTGGGCCGTGATCGGCGGGGCTGGCTTCGTCTGGGCTGCCTCGCGTCATGGTGTCGTGCAGGCCGTCAAGTCGCTCGGGCCGCCACTCGTCATCGTCGCCGCCTTACTGCTGTGGGTGCTGCCGGCGCTTGACGACGGTGTCGGCGTGCCGATCCGTGGCTACGGTGTGATGCTCCTGGTCGCCGCCGCCGCTGGCACGTCGCTGTCGATCATCAGGGGCCGGCGCATGGGCTTCGATGCCGACACAATCCTCGCGCTCGGCACGGAGGTCTTCCTGTGGGGGCTGGTCGGTGCGCGGCTGTTCTACGTGCTCGAGTATCACGAGCAGTTTTTCGGGGCGGGCACGAGCCTCGGCGAGTCGCTCACCCGGATCGTCAACATCGCCGGGGGCGGCCTTGTGGTCTTCGGCTCGCTTCCCACCGCAGCGCTCGCAGCCTGGCGGTTTGCCGCGCGCCGGGGGCTGCCCCTCGCAAAAATCGCCGACTGCGTGGTGCCCGGCATGCTCCTCGGGTTGGCCATCGGCCGCGTGGGCTGCTTCCTCAACGGCTGCTGCTTCGGCGGCCCGTGCGACCTGCCGTGGGCGGTGCGCTTCCCCGAGGGCACCGCTCCAGCCGCGATGTATCCTGCGGCGGCAGGAGGCAGCGTGCCGCTCCATCCCGCCCAGCTCTACGCGGCCATCGATGCGGCCATCCTCGCAGCTATCGCTGTGGCCTACACGCCACTGGCCCGCCGCGACGGCGAGGTGTTCGCACTGGTGCTCACCCTCCATCCGATCTCCAGAATCCTGCTCGAGATCATCCGCGTCGACGAATCGCCGGCCCTGGGCACGCCGCTTTCGATCTCGCAGCTCATGTCACTGGCGCTTCTCGCGCTGGCGGCCGCACTCTGGTGGTGGATCGGACGGCAGCCGCTGCGGCCTGCGACCGCCCCCCTTTGACGGCCACTGCCGCGACAGCGACATTGGACGGGCGTTCCAGGAATGTTCCGCAGCACGGTGACGTCGGATTCACTGCCTTCACTCGTTTTCGGGAGTCCACCCGTGGCCACCGGCCCTCAGCCTGCCCCCACCGATCCCGAAGACCCCGTCGATGCCGAATGGCGGAAGCTCGAGGCCGAGCGGATCGCGGAAGAGCGTGACGAAGCCGTGGAGGATGCCCTCGACGCCCCCTCGCCGCCCGCCCGCTGGCCGTGGTGGGCATTTGCCGCCGCACTTGCTGCAGGGGTGATCCTCGCCGTCTTGATCAACTCGCCCGCCATGCGTTCTGGCCGCCCGGCGACGGATCCACCAGAAATGACCGCCAAATGACTCCTGACGGCCGTCCGCCGGGGAGCGAGCAAAGGGCTGTTCCCGGGTGCGCCACCGTCCGCTGCCGGGTCGACGGGCCGTTGGTCGTAGAACTCCCGGATGACATCTGCCTTCGGGTGACCGACCACCTCGGAAATGAGTTTCCCCTGCCGAACGGGAAGCCCTCCGTGGCGCTCTGCAGGTGCGGTCAAAGCCATTCGAAGCCCTTCTGTGACGGCTCGCACCGGGAAACCGGTTTTTCGGCCGCCGAGACCGCCCCAGCCCCGGAATGACCCCCGATCGACGGGTGGGCCTGTTCCGCCTGAGGCGACTGTGAGGCAGACGGAACCTCTTCCCTGAAAACCACTTACGACTAGGAAGAGGCCCCAAATTCGTGGTCGACTGGGGTGGAACGATATGGACTGGCCCGCCCCAGACCTGTAGGGTTGATTAGCTCGGGTTCGGAGAAACCCAGCCACAACGCCCTGGACGGCCTTGATGTCCCACCACCGGACCAACTTCTACCAGCGCTCCAGCGTCGGGATCATGGCGATCCTGGTGTTCCTGTTGCCCATGGTCGTGGTCGGGGCGATCAAGGCAAAGTCGAACAACCGCAACGACGTCAAAGGCTGGCTGCCGGCGGAGTACCAGGAAACCCAGACCTACCGTTTTTTCCGGCAGAATTTCCAGGGGGAGGAGTTCATCCTCGTCAGCTGGGAAGGCTGCACGATGGCCGACCCGCGGCTGGAGATCCTGGCCCGCAAGCTCCTTCCTCCCCCGGAGGAAGCCTCCAGGATCGAGCGGCCCCTCTACTTTAAGACGGCCCAAACGGGCCCGCGGGCCGTGGCCCGGATGTGCCAAGAGCCGCTCAACCTCGAGCGCGAGGAGGCCATTTCCAGGCTGACGGGAGCGATCATCGGTCCCCCGCCGGCAGGAATCGCGGCAGGTGCGGCCGGCGACGACCTCGACCTCCGGAAAACCTGCCTGGTGCTGACGCTCGCCGACATGGCCAGGACGAATCTCCACGGTGCTATCGACGAGATCCGCAAGGTGGCCACCACCGAATGCGGCATCCCGGACTCGGCGATCCACATGGGCGGACCGCCGGTCGACAACGTGTCGATCGACAAGGCCGGTCAGACGAGCGTGACCATCCTCTTTGGACTCTCGCTTGTTGTCGGCTTCTTCGTCAGCTGGTTCAGCCTCAAGAGCAAGACGCTGGTGGCGATGGTGATCGCCTCCGGTGTTTACAGCATGTTCGCGAGCCTGGCGCTGGTCTGGTACTCCGGGTATCCCGTCGACGCGATCCTGTTGACCATGCCGTCGCTGGTCTACGTCGCCACCACCAGCGGCGCGATCCACCTCGCCAACTACTACCGCGACCAACTTGCCGAAACCGGCGTGCAGGAGGGGGCGGCCGGCCGAGCCGTGCACCATGCCCTGCTGCCCCTCTCGCTCGCCACAGGCACCACGGCCATCGGCCTGGCCACGCTCGCGGTCAGCGAACTGGTGCCGATCCGCATGTTCGGCATCTTCTCCGCGGCCGGCGTGTTGGTGAGTTTCATCATCCTGGTCACGTTCATGCCGGCGGCGCTCGAACTCTTCCCGCCAAAGCTCCGAGTTGGCAAGCTCGCCGACGACGAACAGGTCGACGGCTGGAAGCCGATCGAGTCGAGCCGCTGGTGGGCCGTCGGCGAGTGGATCACCCGGCATCATGCCCTCGCCACCGCAGCCTGCCTGCTTGTGATGGCGGCCATCGGGTATGGAATGACCCGCGTGGAGAGCAGCGTGCAGTTGATGCGGCTCTTCTCCCGCAAGGCCCAGATTCGCACCGACTACGCCTGGCTCGAGAGCCACCTCGGGCCGCTAGTGCCGATGGAAATCCTCGTGCGGATCGACGAAAAGTGTCCGCTGAACTTCCTGGAGCGGATGGAACTCGTCGACGAAATCCAGCGCGAGATCGGCGCCCTCGGCGAGGTGGGTAGTTCGCTCTCGACCGTCACGTTCGGCCGCAGCCTGGACATGGCCAGCGGTGGCGAAGGCCTGCGTGCCAAGCTCGCCCGCAGCACGCTGAACAAGTCGCTGATGCGGCACCGCGACGACTTTCTCGCCGGCGACTACCTCCGTGAGACCAGCGTCACAGCCGCCGACGGCAGCCGCCACTCGCAGGAACTCTGGCGGATCAGTGCCCGCGTCAGCGCCATCCAGGAAGTCGACTACGCCCTCTTCAAGGCCGATCTGCAGAAGAAGATCGATCCGGTTCTCGCCCGTCTCGACAGCGAGGGTGTGGACGGAGTCACGGTGAACTACACGGGCCTCGTGCCGCTGGTCTACAAGGCGCAGCACTCGTTGCTCGAGAATCTCAAGATCGGGTTCGTGTTCGACTTCGCGATCATCGTGGCGGTGATGATTGTGCTCTGCCGTGCCTTCTCGGCCGGCCTCGTGCTCCTGCTCCCCGCAGCCTTCCCAGCAATCCTCGTGTTCGGCGGCTTGGGCTGGGCCAACGCGCTGTCCAAGTGGTTTCAGACGGGCAACGTGTTCATCGACATCGGCTCCGTCATGGCCCCGAGCGTCGCGCTCGGTGTGACGGTGGATGACGTCGTCCACTTCATGCTCTGGTTCCGCCGGGGCATCGCCGACGGGCTCGACCGCAGGCAGGCCACGATGCTCGCCTACAAGGGCTGCGCCCGCGCGATGTATCAGAGCTGGGGCGTGATCGGCATCGGGCTGTCGGTGTTTTCGCTGTCGCCGTTCGGGCCCACGCAGCGGTTCGGGCACATGATGCTGGCCATGCTCACAATTGCCCTCGTCGGCAACCTCGTCCTCATGCCCGCGCTCCTCTCCGGACCGCTGGGCGCCTTGTTCGCCTGGAGCGTGCAGCGGATCGAGCGGAAGAAGGCCGCCAAGGAAGGCAAGCGCCGGGTGATCACCGACCCGGGTAGCGATGCGATCCCCGCTCCCCACGTGACGCCAGGTCCCGCCAAGCACGTCGTGCACGCCTGACGCCCCGCCACGTCCACGGTGGTAGAGTTGGGGGATGACGACTCCCGCCCTTCCCACAGCCCCCCTCGCCTCGAGCCTTTCCTCGGGCCTCCCCACGGCGACCGTGGCTCTCAAGCCAAAGCGGGCCAGGCCCTTCTTCGGCCGCCACCCCTGGGTGCTCGACTCCGCCGTTGGGAAGGTCGAAGGCAGCCCGGCTGACGGCGACGTGGTCGATCTGGCCACGCACGATGGGCACTTCGTGGCCCGCGGCCTCTGGAACTCCCGGAGTCGGATTCGGGTCCGTCTCTATGCGTTCGACGCGGCAACGAAGCTCGACGACGCCTTCTGGCACGGGCGGCTCACAGCGGCGATCGCCCTGCGTCGCCACCTCGGCCTCGATGACCCTGCCGGTGCGGCTCGCCTGGTGAACAGCGAGGGGGATGACCTCTCCGGCTTGATCGTCGACCGCTATGGCGACTACCTCGCCGTGCAGGTGACGGCGCTGGCGATCGCGACCCGCCTCGAGACGATCTGCGACGCTCTCACTACGGCGCTGGCGCCGAAGGGAATCCTGCTGCGGGGTGCGGAGCGGGGGCTGGCGAAGCTCGAGGGTCTCGCGATGCCCGACCGGGTGATCCGCGGCACTGCCCCTACGGGCCCGATCTTCGTGCAGGAGCACGGCCTCAAGTTCGGTGTGGACCTCGCCGAGGGGCAGAAGACGGGCTACTACCTCGACCAACGAGACAACCGTCAGGCGGCTGCCCGGCATGCCCGCGGTCGGCGCGTGCTCGACATGTTCTGCTACTCGGGCGGCTTCGCCGTGGCCTGCGCCGTGTCGGGCGGCGCGCGGAGCGTGCTGGCGGTCGACGCGAGCGATAAGGCGGCGGCGCTGGCGCGGGCCAACGCCGACCTGAATGGCGCCGCCAACGTCGCCGTCGAGGCGATGGATGCCTTCGAGAAGCTCGATTCGCTGGCCGCGGCAGGGGAGCGGTTTGGGATGATTGTGCTCGATCCGCCCAAGTTCGCCCGCAGCCGAGCGACGGTCGACGACGCCTTGCGGGCCTACCATCGCATCAATCGCGTGGCGGTCGGCCTCCTGGAGCCCGGCGGCATTCTCGTGACGTGCTCCTGCTCGGGCTCCGTGACCCGCGACGACTTCCACCAGATGCTGTCCGGCGTCGCCCAGCGGTCCGGCCGCTCGATCCAGATCCTGGAGAGCCGTGGGGCCGCCGCCGACCACCCTGTGAACGCCAGCTGCCTCGAGGGCGAGTATCTCACCTGCGTGATCGCCCGCGTGGCATGAGGCGGGCTGCCCGCCACAGCTCGCCCAGGGGATTTCGAAGCTCAGGGGATTTCGAACCGGAAGAGCTGCTCGCCGCACCGGAAGTGGCAGTACGGCTTCAGTGTCACTTCGGTGATCGATACCCAGACGCCGTTGCGGGTCGTCTCAGCGATGATCTGCCACGTCCCATCACGCTGCCGCTCCAGCTGCGCGTGACGATTGGCGACCAATGGATCGTCGAGTTCGAGATCGGCGCCCCCGCCGGTGCGGCCGATCGACACCGAATCACTCCGTAACGGCACCTCGATGCCTTGCCCGCGCTGCGTGGCTTCCACGAGCACGGGCCAGACCGTCGGCGGAAGTGCCGTGGAGTCGAACACGGTGGCCGACGACGGCGAGGCTCCGCGGCGAGCCACCAGCGGGTTTCGCAGGCGAAAGCGGCGGGAGCCGAGAATTACGATCGCCTCCTCGTGAAAGACTGCCCGAGCAGCACGGACAAAGGTGCCGTTGACGCTGCGGATATCGCGAAGCGTCCACTGAAAGCTTCCCTTCCAAGGTCGCCGCAGAATCTCTGCGTGCATGCCTGAGATCGCCTGGTCGTTGGGAAGAACCAGATCTCCTGAGGTACGACCAATCGTGAGGGTGTCGCCTCGTAGTCGCACCGCTTCCCCGTGCTGCGAGCCGTCATCGAGCACGGTGACCACCGGTACGGCGGGGCGGAGGATAGGGCGAAAGTCCTGCGCGTCCTCTTTCGAGTACGGCGCGGCGGCCGACGGCCGCCAACCGAAGGCACTGCGATCCTCCATCTCAGGAGGTGGGTGACCGCCCTTGTCGTAGTCGTCGCCCATCGAATACCCCCTCGTTTCGGCTGCCAGGACTCATGCCGCGGTCGCAGAATCGCCGGCCTCATCGCTTGGCGTCCGGATTCTTCTCATCTAGCATAATCACTCCAGAACAAAGGTGGAGTTGCCCCCCCATCCGGGAGCCATACCGTGCACCCTTCCACGTTCGGTCCGTATCGCGTTGTCCGGTTGATCGGACAAGGCGGCATGGGGACGGTCTATGAGGCGACCGATCCCGCCACGGGCCGGACGGTCGCCATCAAAACACTCCCTCTCCACCTTGCCAATGACGACACGATTCGTCGGCGATTCCAGTCGGAGATCGACGCGCTCAAAAGACTCCGGCATCCATGCATCGTGCCGATGCTCGCGTGGGGCGAGGAGGAAGGACTACCGTTTTTCGTCATGGATTATGTGCCGGGGCTAACGCTCGAGGCGCTGCTCCGGTCGGGAAAGCGCTTCACTTGGCGGGACACCGTAAGCATCGCGCAGGAGATCGTCCGCGCTCTCAAATCGGCGCACGACTTGGGGGTGGTGCATCGCGATCTCAAGCCCGCCAATTTGATTTTCCCACCAGCCGCAGGGGGGGGATTTCATGTCAAGCTCACCGACTTCGGCATCGCAAAACTCTTCGGCGAAACGGGTCTGACGCGGTCTGGTAGCGTTCTTGGCACTCCGGAGTACATGGCCCCAGAACAGGCAGCAAGCCAGCACGTCGATCGCCGCGGCGACCTCTATAACCTCGGACTGGTCATGTTTGCCATGCTGGCGGGCAAACCTCCGTTCCAAGGAGCCGTCGCAGAGGTGCTCGAGTCGCAGCGATCGCGCGAGCCGCCGAGAATCACCACGCTCGTGCACGACGTTCCGAAGCCACTTGCAGACCTCATCGAACGATTACTGGAGAAAACGCCTGGCCGACGGCCGAATAATGCGACCATCGTGGCGCGGATGCTGGCCGACGTCGCGTCTGCGGCATCAAAGCCCAGCGAGCAGTTTGCGCCTTCCACCGCGATGCCCGAGGTCCCCGACGGACTGCCGACCACGATTGTGACCGATGTAGCGGGCCATACCGTTCAATCCGACAGCCGTACCGCCAAGGCCACACAGTCCTCGTCAAAGGGCGGCCCCTCCACCTTCACCACCCGCGAAGAAGATGCCCTCGCTGCCCGAATCGAGCGTGAACGAAAATCGCGTCCAAACTGGCTGATGTCGTGGCTCACGACAGCGATGGCTGCGGCAATCATCAGCTCGGTTCTCGCCGGGGGTTGTTTCATCGGAAAACACGTATTTTTTCCAGGTGCCGATTCCGTCCACGCACGGATCATGCAGATCGTGGAGAAACCCGATGTACACCGGCTCGAATACCCTCCCTGCGAAAAGATCGAAAGTTTCCTGGGTCGCTTCCCAGACGACCCACGAGCCGACGGCCTTCGCCAGATCGGCCGCGAGATCGGGCTCGATCGGCTTCAGAAGCAGATGCGTCGCAGTATCCTGAAAGTCAAACTTGGGCTTCCGGTGAAACGCAACGCCGGAGACAAACTTCGGGACTCATACCTGGAGGGCCTCCGGCTCTGGCTTGTGCAAAAAGATCAAGACGCCGCTGCCAAGGAGTTCCGTGGCATCATCGCGACACCCGGCAATAACGGGCCGACTGAGAATCCATCACCCTGCGACGTGACCGACAACCCAGATCCCGCCGCGTGGCGTGAGTTGGCACGCCGGCAGCTCAAACTGGTCGACAACGAACTCGCCGAAGCCCGGGGTGAGGCGCTCGCGAACACCAAGAAGGCCGAAGCGATGCTCCGGCAAGCCGCTGAACTCCGGAAACAAGTCGACGACCCAACAACGCACGCCACGGAGCGCGTGATCGCGATGGTCCAGCGTCATGCCTTGCTCGAGCAAGTCGAAGACACCTTTGCCGACGACCCGGAATGCGCCGAGCAGGTCAAGGAGGCAAGACGCCTTCTCGATGCCGACCGCTGACAGCGGGCTGCCGAACGCGGACTAGCAGACTGTGGAACAAGTCTGCCGCCGCACGACGCGGCGAGCGTCGACCCGGGAAACCCTCGGCGTTTCCTGAGGTCGACCACGTGGAAAAAGGCCATGGAGGGATTTTTCCACGGACAGCTAGAGGCGACGCAGGCGGGTGTACTCGTCGATGGTCACCGTCGTCAGTTCACCGTCGTCGCGGGCGAGGATCAGGACGTCGCTGTAGACCTTGTCGTCGGCGTTGCGGCGGAAGTGCAGCCCGTGCCGCCGCCGCTCCCGGCGGAGCACCTTGCCGGTGGTCTTCGTCGTCCAGTTGGCGGACGACCCGACCTGCACGCCGTGAATCACCTCCACGGCGTCACCGGGCTGGAGTTGCTCGTAGAGGCTGCGAGCCTCGTATTCCTCAGGCGTCATGGATCACACTTCCTTGGAATCGATCCACTTCATCATCTTCCGGAGCCCACGGCCGGTCTCCGTGAGCTTGTGTTCCCGCTCGCGACGACGCGTGCTCTTGAACATCGCGGCGCCGCCACGGTTCTCGAGGATCCAGTCTCGGGCGAACTCGCCCGAACGGATCTCCTCGAGGATCTTCTTCATTTCCTTGCGGGTCTCTTCGGTGATGATCCGCTTGCCGCGGGTGTAGTCGCCATACTCGGCCGTGTTCGACACGCTGTAGCGCATGTATTCCAGGCCGCCCTGGTAGAAGAGATCCACGATCAGCTTCATCTCGTGGAGGCACTCGAAGTAGGCCATCTCTGGCTGGTAGCCAGCCTCAACGAGCGTGTCGAAGCCAGCCTTGATCAGTTCCGAAACGCCGCCACAGAGCACGGCCTGCTCGCCGAAGAGATCGGTTTCCGTCTCCTCCGCGATCGTGGTCTCGATCACGCCGCCACGCGTGCCGCCGATGCCCTTGGCATAGGCGAGGCCGAGTTTCTTCGTCTCGGGGCTGGCGCCGGGGCCCAGCGCGATCAGGCAGGGCACGCCGCCCCCCTTCACATACTCGCTGCGAACCAGATGACCGGGGCCCTTGGGGGCGACGAGCAGGATGTCGTGGCCCGCTGGCGGCTCGACCTGGCCGAAGTGGAAGTTGAAGCCGTGGCTGGCCATCAGCACGGCGCCCTTCTTGAGGTTGGGCTTGATCGAGGTCTTGTAGACATCGCCCTGGAGTTCGTCTGGCAGGAGGATGTTGATCAGGTCGGCCTGCTTGACGGCATCCTCGACGCTCATCGGCTCAAAGCCGTGCTTCTTGGCGAGGTCGTAGTTCGGGCCGCCCGGACGCTGGGCAACGACCACCTTCAGGCCGCTGTCGCGGAGGTTCTGCGCCTGGGCGTGGCCCTGAGAGCCATAGCCGATGATGGCGATGGTCTTGCCCTCGAGGGCCTTGAGGTCGGCGTCGGCGTCGTAGTAGATCGTGGCGGCCAAGGGATCGCTCCGGGGGTGGTGATTCGAACAGGTTCGTGGACGAGAAACGTGGATTCGGGGTGCGGGATGGCTGTTAGGCGAGCGACTCGCCCGGTGCCGTATCAGCGGCGCGAACGCCGTCGGCGGCCTCAGTGAGTTCGCGAGTCGGCGAGCTCCCTCGCACCATGGCGATCCGGCCGGTGCGGACGAGCTCCAAAATGCCCTTGGGTCGCATCAGTTCGATGAAGCCCTCGAGCTTCTTCTCGGTGCCTGAGATCTCAACGATCACGCTGTCGGCGGCAATGTCGACGATCCGGCCGCGGAAGATCTCTGCGAGTTCCTTGACCTCGGTGCGGTCGGGACCGGGCACGGCCGCGATCTTGATCAGCATCAGGTCCCGCTCCACGTAGTTGCGGCTGCTGATGTCATCGACCCGGACGACCGTCACGATCTTTTCGAGTTGGCGGCGGACCTGATCGAGAACGCGATCGTCGCCGCGGAGCACGAACGTCATTCGCGAAAAACGCGGGTCTTCAGTCTCGCCAACGGCAAGGCTGTCGATGTTGTAGCCCCGTGAGGCCAGCATGCCCGACACGTGGGCAAGCACACCGGGCACGTTCTGAACGGTGGCGGAAAGGACGTGACGCATGGGTGGCTCGCAACGGATTCCGGGCCGGGACGGGCAGGCGGTTCGGCGAAGGGGCCGTCGCTGCGGGGCAGGGCGGAGTCTAGTAAGCCCAAACCCACGCATTCAAGCCTTGGCCCGTCCGCAGGGGCCTGACAGGGGCCCCGGCCCCCCCTGTCGGCCGCTGCCCACCAAGGCACGTTGACATGGGCTGAAAAAAGCCGATAGTTTGCGGTGCTCCGCACTGTGCGGCTCCATACCCTGTTTTTGTCCCCGCGACCCCAGCGAGCGTGTAAGCGTGTCGAACGTTTTGGCCCAGGAACTGATTGAAGCCGGCGTCCACTTCGGCCACCGTGCCAGCCGATGGAACCCGAAGATGCGGCCCTACATCCACGGCCGTCGCAACCTCATCCACATCATCGACGTCCGCGAGACGATCCGCGGGCTGCTCCGTGCCAAGAAGTACCTCAAGCAGGTCTCCTCGACCGGCAGCCTGATTCTCTTCGTCGGTACGAAGCGGCAGGGCGCCGAGGCGGTCGCCCGTGAGGCGGCCCGCTGCGGCATGCCCTACGTCAGCGACCGCTGGCTTGGCGGCACGCTCACCAACTTCCGCACCATTCGCAACCGGCTCGCCCGCCTCGAGGAACTCGAGACGCTGATCCCGTCGGAGGCGTTCGGGTCTTACTCGAAGAAGATGCAGTCGTCGCTCCGCCGCGAGCACCGCAAGATGCTCCGCAACCTGGGCGGCATCCGCACTCTGTCCCGCCTCCCCGAGTGCCTCGTCGTGTTCGATCCCAAGAAGGAAAAGAACGCGGTGAACGAGGCCCGGAAGATGGGCATCACCACCGTTTCGCTGATCGACACCGACTGCGATCCCGACATGGTCGACCTGCCGATCCCGGGCAACGACGACTCGATCCGCTCGATCGAACTCGTCGCTGCTCGCCTGGCCGACGCGATCCTGGAGGGCAAGTCGCATTCTGCGACCGAGGCCCAGGTCTCGGCCGAGGGCGCGGAGGGCGAGGGCGAGGGCAAGCCGAAGCCCAAAGCCAGGCCCATGGTTGCCAAGCGGTCGGTGCCGCAGAAGCCCAAGGCCTAACCGGCCTTCAATCGATCCCGGGCTGTCATCCGGACGATCTCGGACGACTCCCAGCATGCGGGCGGCCACCAATGGCGGACGCCCGCGGTAGCAACGTCTTCCGTCCCCGAGCCTCGTTCAGGAGATTCTTCGATGGCTGAGATCACCGCCGCCGCCGTGATGGCTCTGAGAGAGAAGACCGGCCTACCGATGATGGAGTGCAAGAAGGCGCTCACGGAATGCGGCGGCAACACCGACCAGGCCGTCGATTGGCTGCGAAAACAGGGCATCAAGACCCAGTCGATGCGGGCCGACCGCGAGACCTCCTGCGGCCGCCTCGCTGTCTATGCAGACCCCACCACGGGCGTGGGCACCATCATCGAGTTCAAGTGCGAGAGCCCGCCGGTGGCCGGCAGCCAGGATTTCAAGGATCTGGCCAACGATATTGCCAAGACCCTCGCCCTCGGGCCCGGTGCTGCCACGCCGGAAGCCTTGCTCGCTCAGAAGAGTATGGCCAACCCCAAGCACACGCTCGGCGAGCTGAAGGATGAACTCTTCAACCGCATGCGCGAGGTGTTCGAACTGTCGCGCATCAAGCGGATCGACGGCGCCTGTGGCGGCTATGCCCACCACGACGGCTCGAAGGCCGCGCTGATCGAGATCACGGGCAATGTCTCAGGCCCCCAGGCAGCGGAAGTGGCGAAGGACATTGCGATGCACGTGGTCGCCCTCGCTCCTCAGGCGATCCGCAAGGAGGATCTCGATCCGTCGGTCGTCGACAAGGAGCGGGAGATCCTCTCGGAGGCCGCCCGCAAGGAGGGCAAGCCGGAGAACATCATCGCCAAGATGATCGAGGGCCGCCTGCGAAACTTCTTCAGCCAGTGCGTGCTCCTCGAGCAGCCGTTCGTGAAGGACGACAAGCAGACGGTCGGCCAGTTGGCGAAGGCGGCAGGCCTCGAGGTGAAGTCGGTGGAAAACTGGAAGTTGGGTGGTTGACCGGTTCGGGGCGGCATCGCTTCCGCCCGCTGCAGCGAGCCTACGGCCGCTGAGCGTTCGCCACCCGGTACGAAGGCGGGGCGATCATCGGAGGACAGGTCGATCATGGATTCCGTTCCCTACCGCCGCGTGCTCCTGAAACTCTCCGGCGAAAGCTTCGCCCGGCAGGGGGAGCGGGGCATCTCGATGGACGAGGTCGTCCACATCGCCCGCCAGACGGTGCAGGCAGCGTCGAAGGGCACCCAGCTTGCCATCGTCATCGGCGGCGGCAACATCCTCCGCGGTGGCTCGTTCACGGCGGGTAACACGGCGATCCAGGAAGCCACGGCCCACTACATGGGCATGCTCGCCACGGTGATCAACGGCCTGGCCCTTCAGGATGCGCTCGAGAGCCTCGGTGCCCAAACGCGATTGATGACCGCCATCCGCATGGACGGCGTGGCCGAGCCCTACATCCGCCGCCGCGCCCGCCGCCACCTCGAGAAGGGGCGAATCGTGATCCTCGCGGCGGGCACCGGCAGCCCCTTCGTGACCACCGACACGGCCGCCGCCCAGCGGGCCCTCGAACTTGGCGCCGACATCCTCATGAAGGCCACCCGGGTGGACGGCGTCTACTCCGACGACCCCGAAAAGAATCCCCACGCTGTCCTCTACAACGAGCTCACCTACCAGCAGGTGATCCAGCAGAACCTGCGGGTCATGGACGGCACCGCGATTTCGCAGTGCATGGAGCACGGGATGCCGATCCTGGTGTTCAACTACCGCCGCGAAGGCACCATCGAGCGGGCGGTCGCGGGCGAGAAACTCGGCACGATCGTTGGCCAGCGGCGGTAGCGGCCAACACCGGAAGCCAGAGCGTGGCAGCCCGAGGCCATCGAGGACCGGGGAGACACACAGGTTGAAAACCTGTGCTACGGAGAC
>QWPO01000207.1 GCA_003669255.1 Planctomycetota bacterium
ATGCGGATCTTTCCCGATGAGGCCGGCAAGATGAACCGCAGCGTGGCCGAGGCGGCCGGCGGCCTGCTCGTGATCAGCCAGTTCACGCTGATCGCTTCGACGGCGAAGGGCAACCGGCCGAGTTTCATCGAGGCAGCGCGGCCGGAGGAGGCGCTGCCGCTTTACGAACGGTTTCTGGCGGCCGTGGAGTCGCAGGCTGGGAGGCGGCCGGAGCGAGGCGTCTTCGCGGCCGACATGAAGGTAGCGCTGGTCAACGACGGCCCCGTGACGATCGTGATCGACTCCCGCCGCCGGGAGTGACGCGGCTGGGCCGCGGCTGCGGGAACGCCGGGACTTTCGGCCGGGTTGTGGCAGGGGGACTGAAACCGCGAGCCCGTTTGCTACAATCGCGGCCCCATGGTGGCTATAGCTCAGTTGGTTAGAGCATCGGTTTGTGGTACCGAGGGTCGCGGGTTCGAGTCCCGTTAGCCACCCCTTTCTATTCCCGGCAGGGGCCCCGCTACAGTGCCTGTTCGTGGCCGCGCCGGCGGCGGTCGTTGGGCCGGCGTCCACGCCGTTGGATTCGCCGGGCCGATTGACGGCGTCCCCCGCCAGCGGTATCACGACGTGTCGTGGATTTTCCGCGTTTCGGGAATCCCACACCATCATCCTTCGTCCGTCCACGTGCGGAGTCAGCGCCCATGATCCTCGGCAAGCTCTGGAAGTCCCTCGCGGCCCAGATGAACAAGATCGCGAACTTTTTCTGGACCGCCGACCCGGTCGCCCAACTCCAGTATGAGTACGACAAGGCGGTCGATCAGATGAAGGAAGGCCGCGAAGGGCTCGAGCAGTACCGGGCCCTCGTGGAGCGGGTCACGCGGCAGGTGAACGGCGACCGGCAGCACGTGGCGGCGCTCGAGGCCCGGATCAAGGCCTACCTCCAAGTCGGCGAGCGGGAGACGGCTTCGAAGTTTGCCCTCGAACTGCAGAAGGCGAAGAAGGAGCTTGCGGAGAACGAGGCCCAACTCAAGCTCCACGAGACCGCCTACACCAACAACGTCACCAAGATCCAGCACGCCACCAAGAAGCTGGCCGATCTCAAGCAGAAGATTCAAAAGTACGACGCCGAACTGAAGCTCTCACGCGCCGAGGCCGAGCTCGCCAAGCTGGCCACGAGCTTCAACTTCGACATCACCACCGACTTCGGCCAGATCGAAGACGTGATTCAGGACAAGATCGGGCTCAACCGCGCCAAAGTTCGCGTGGCCGCCGATCTGTCGGGAGAAGGCCTCCAAGAGATCAAGCAGGAGGAAGCGGTCGAAAAGGCGATGGCCGACAACGCACTGCGCGAGTTCGAAATCGAGATGGGCATGGTTACGCCCGAAACCGCCGGCGTGAAGGCCGACGACAAGGAGCTCGGCTCCGAGCGGGCGACGCAGAAGACCACCTGATCCGCCGGCGCATCCTGGGAGCCGACTGTGACCAGCCCTGCCACGCCCACTGTTTCATCACCTCGCCCGCCGGCGGCGGCCGACGCATCGACTTCGCTTGGCACATCGGCCGCTTCGGGCGGCTCGCGATCGCTGCCCGACTGGTGCCCAGCCTGGGCCGAGCGGCTCGGCGACTCGTATCTCTCCGGGACGAGTTGTGTCTTCCTGATGCATGGCAACGTTCGCGACCTCGTGCCGGTCGCGGCGCCGAGCGCCAACGGCTCGGCTACTGATCCGGCGGCCTGGGGGACGGTTTCCGACTTTCTGGCCCGAGAGATGTTCGGCCGCTGGGACATCGTGCTGGCCTACGACGTCGGCAAAGGGCTCAGGCCGCTCGCCGGCCCCGACCCGAATCGCCTGCGGACGATGGCCCAGTGGCTCACCGAGCGGATCGGCAACGCTGCGACCTGGCCCCGCGACCCCGATCAGGCAGTGGCGGCCATCGACGCGATCCTGGAACGCAACCTGATCGACCCGCCCGAACAGCGGAAGCGGATTGCGGTCGTGCTCGACTACGCCCAGTATCTCGTGCCCGATGGCGAGGCCGGATCACGAAGCGCCGCCAGCCGGCTGGTGCGGGTGCTTGGCTGGGCGACCAACCCGCTGCTCCGACGCGTGAACGTGGCGGTGGTGCTGCTCGCCGACACAATCTCGGAAGTGCATCCTCGGCTCGTCCAGAATCCTGCGATCACGGCGATCGAGGTGCCGATGCCTGACGCGGGCGATCGTGAGCGGTTCGCCTTGGCGACAGCGGCTGCCGCGGGCGTGAAGCCGGAGCAGATGGAGGGCGTGCGGCAGGTGGCCGCCGTTTCGGGTGGACTCACCCTCGAGAGCCTCCGCGCCGTGATCTCGCTCTCCGCACGCGAGGGCAATGCTCCCGACGGGCCCGAGTTCACGGCCCGGAAGAAAGACCTCATCGAGCGGTCGTGCCACGGGCTGATCGAGTTCATCCAGCCCCGGCTCACGCTCGACGCCGTGGCGGGCCACGTGGATGCCAAGCAGCGGCTCGAGGCCGACGCCCGGGCGATCAAGCGGGGCCAGTTCGAGAGCGCGCCGATGGGCTACCTGATCTGCGGACCGGTGGGCACGGGAAAGAGCTTCATCGCTGAGTGCTATGCGGGCAGCGTGGGGATTCCGTGCGTGGTCCTCAAGAACTTCCGCAGCAAGTACGTGGGGGAGACGGAGGGCAACCTCGAGCACGCCCTCGGGGTGCTCCGCAGCCTCGGGCCGGTTGTCGTTGTGATCGACGAGGCCGACGCGGCCCTCGGCAACCGCCAGAGTGACGGCGACTCCGGCACGAGCGCCCGCGTGTTTTCGATGATCGCCCGCCAGATGGGCGACACGCGGTACCGCGGCAAGATCGTCTGGATGCTGCTGACGAGCCGCCCCGACCTGCTGCCGATCGACCTCAAGCGGCAGGGCAGGGCGGAGGTGCACATTCCGCTCTTCTATCCGCACGATCAGGCTGAGATGGATGCGATGTTCGCGGCGATGGCACGAAAGTCGCACGTGAAGCTCGCCTCCGGCCTGCCCGGGCCGATCGACCTCGAACTCGGTCTCTCCGGCGCCGACATCGAAAGCGTCGTGCTGGCCGCCCGCAGGAAGGGTCTGGAGCGGGCCGCCGACGCCGGAGCCCCAACTCCCGACACGATCTCTGCGGATGACCTCAAGGCGGCGCTCGACGACTTCATGCCGTCGGCGCAGGGGCTCGAAAAGGAGATGCAGGAAATCGCCGCGGTGCTCGAGTGCACCGAGAAGCGGTTCCTCCCCGAACGCTGGAAGGAGAAGGTGGGCGAGCCGGGCGGCCGGTCTCGCCTGCAGGAGCGGCTCGCGGCCATCCGCGAGGTGATCGGTTCCTGACGCACGCTTTTTCGAGAACTCTGGATCGAAGATCACGGACACCCGAGGAGTAGATTTCATGGCAGTCAAGACCCCCTGGTTCGACGATTCGACCGACACGCCCCTGATCGCGGAGTATGCCCGCAAGCTCGACTCCTTCCTCGACGCGGTCGCCGACGCGCGGATCGAGACCCGCGAGCTCGACGAACAGGAGAAGCGGGTGGTGTCGCTGATGAAGGAAGTCGAGCCGCTCCTCTCGCCCGAGGCCCACGAGAAGGTCACCCGGCTGCTCTGCGAGGTGACGGCCTACGATCTCATGCAGGCGTTGCACATGGCCGGCCACGCCCGCACGAAGACGAAGTTCCGCGGCTGAGAAACGGCCGCAGGCGGCTCGTTCCCAACCCTGATTCCCGCAAACCTGGTTCCCAAGAGGCGCAGCATGTCCAGTCAACCCAAGGCTCCCTTCTGGCTCGCCGTGTGGGCCGTGATCTTCGGTCTCGTTGGCCTCGCGGCCTGGCGGGCCGGCATGCTCGAGCAGTTTGGCCTCGGCCGGCCAAACGCCGCGGGCCAGCGGCCGATGGCGGCTGGCGGTGGTGCCGGCGGTCCGGGAGGTGCTGGCACGGGGGGTGGAGCCGAGGGAGCGGGCGGCGCCGAGGGGATGACCGAGGCGCCCGATGTCTCGGTGCCCACCACGGTCAAGGAATACACGTTCAAGCCGGCCGAGAAGCTGCCACCGGTGAAGGGCGTGAGCGCCTACAAGCCGCTCGAGGACGATACGGTGCGATTCGCGCTCAACGTGTGGGCGGGCTGGGCGCCGATCATCCGTGCCAACAACGGCTTCAAGCCGGGCAAGCTCTGGCAGGCGCCGGGAGGCAAGCCCTTCAAGGTCGAACTCGTGCTGATCGATGATCCAGTGCAGATGCGCGACGCCTACGCCGCTGGCGAGGTGCACATCGGCTGGGCCACGCTCGACATGCTCCCGCTGTTCGTCGACAGCTTCGCCAAAGACTCACGGATCATGCCTCGCGTCTACCAGCAGGTCGACTTCTCGAACGGCGGCGATGGCATCGTCGTCCGTGACACAGTCAAGACGGTCAGGGATCTCGCCGGCAAGAAGCTCGTGCTGGCCCAGAACTCGCCCAGCCAGTTTTTCGCCCTCAACATGCTCGTCGCCGGCGGCCTCCAGCCCGCCGACGTGGAGATGGTCTACGTGAGCACCGCCTTCGAGGCCGCGGCCGCGTTCAATCGCGACAAGAGCATTGCGGGCTGCGTGTCGTGGGCCCCCGACATCTACAACCTCGCCGACGCGAAGGGCAACCGGATGCTGGTCACCACGCAGACGGCCAACCGCCTGATCGCCGACGTCTGGTTCGCCCGGGCCGACTTTGCCAAGGACCACCCAGACAAGATCGAGGCGATCGTGCGGGGCATCTTTGACGCGATGGGAGATCTCAAGTCTGAGAACGCCCGCACGGAGGTGGCCCAGCTGATGGCCGACGGCTACACGATCCCCGCCGCCGACGCGCTCTCGATGCTCGGCGACGCCCACAGCACCAACTGGGCGGAGAACTACCAGTTCTTCATCAACCGCAACAACCCGGCGAACTTCGAGCGGATCTGGAAGCAGGCCTACATGCTCTACCGGCGGATCGGGGCGATCTCCAACAATCCCGTGCCGTTCGACCAGGTGATGGACTTCTCGGTCATCCAGAAGCTCGGCAAGGAGCCGAAGTACGCCGAGTCGAAAGATGAGTATGCGACATCGCTGCCGCCGAGGACGGTGCAGCAGATTCGAGCCGAGAACGAAGAGATCCTCACCAACACGATCGTGATCCACTTCTTCCCCAACACGGCGGAACTACGGAAGAAGGTGATCCGGCGGATCGACGGCAAGGATGTGGAGGAGCCGTATGACGCGCGGGTCGAACTCGTGCTCGACGAGGCCGGCGCGCTTGCCAAACAGTTTGGCAACGCCAGGATCGTGGTTGAGGGCCACGCCGACTCGTCGATGCGGGGGGCCGTGCCGGCGGCGATGGTGAAGGAACTCTCGCTTGAACGGGCGCAGGCGGTGAAAGACGCCCTGGTCGAGAAGTTCAAGTTTGACGACAACCGGTTTGCCGTGGACGGGCTCGGCTGGGATCGGCCGGCTGACGATGACCATCCCGACAACCACGCGCTCAATCGTCGCGTGGAGATCAAGGTCTACGCCGCGGAAAAGGAATGACCAGCACACCGGCACCGTCGGCGTTGCCGGCTCCGCCGACCGCGGAGCCCGCCAAGCCGCTGCGGGGCGAAGTGCCCGTGGCCACGGGGCTCTTCTGGGGTGTGACCTGCATTGCCGGCGTGTTGGCCGTCTGGTTTCTGGCGACGGCGGGCGAAGCAGAGAGCCGGTTCATCAGCCCTGCCACGCTGCCGAGCCCGGGTGAGACGGTGGCGAAAGTACCCGCCGTGTTTGGCGAGCGGAGGCTCGTCGCCAACACGCTCGTCACGCTGCGGCGGGTGTGCCTGGGATTCGGCCTCAGCGGGTTGGTGGGTGTGCCGCTCGGCGTGCTGGCCGCCTGCTTTCCGGCCGTGCGGTCGTTTGTGGCACCGCTGACGATCTTCGGCCGCAACATTCCAGTCGCCGCCCTGATTCCGCTCACCTTCTTCTTCTTCGGGATCGGAGAGTTCCAGAAGATGATGTTTCTGTTCATCGCCAGCGTCGCCTTCGTGGTCAGCGATACTACGGCGGCCGTGCTGGAGGTGCCGCAGCGCTACGTCGACACGGCGCTCACGCTCGGGGCCTCACGGCTGCAGATCATCCTCAAGGTGCTCGTGCCGCTGGCGGCGCCCGCGATCTTCAACTCGTTGCGACTGCTGTTTGGCATCGCCTTCGGCTACGTGATGCTCGCCGAGGTGGTGAAGCTTGGAGGCGACACTGGGGGGCTCGGGGACTTGATCAACGTGTCGCAGCGGCGGGGCGAGCGGGAGCCGATCCTGATCGTCCTCGTGGTGATTCCGCTAGTGGCCTATGCCATCGATCGGCTGCTCTGGTGGCTGCAGTGCGACCTCTTTCCGCACCGCTATGGTGGCCGAGGAGTTCTCCCGAAACTGCTCCGCAGGATCCTGCACGGGGCGGCGGGCCCGAAGGAGGTGGCGGCATGAGCGATGTCACCCCCTCTGCTGCGCCGTCTGCCCCGGCGGCCCCGCCAGCCGCCGACCGGCCGCCCGCGGTGGAGTTTCGCCACGTCACCAAGATCTACGGTGAGGGCACGCCCCGGGAATACGTGGCGATCTCTTCCGTGAGCTTCACGATTCCCGACATCGTGGGCCACGGGGAGATCTCGTCGTTCCTGGGGCCGAGCGGCTGCGGAAAGAGCACGGTACTCAGGCTCGTGGCTGGGCTCGAGCCTCAGCATCCGCCGACGAGTGGCAGCGTGACGGTGCTCGGTCGGTCGGTCGTCGGTCCCGGGGCCGATCGCGGGATGGTGTTTCAGGACTACACGAGCTTCGATAACCGCACGGTGCTCGACAATGTGGTCTTCGGTCTCGAGTGCCGCGGCACCCCGCGCCGGGAGCGGGAGACGGCCGGGCTCGAGTGGATCGCCAAGGTCGGGCTCGACCCGCGTCGCGACGCGGGGAAGTATCCGCACGAACTCTCTGGTGGCATGCGGCAGCGGGTGGCGATCGCCCGCACGCTGATTCTCCGCCCACGGGTGATCCTGATGGACGAGCCATTCGGCGCGCTCGACCCGGCGACCCGGCTCGACATGCAAGATTTGCTCGTGAAGCTCTGGCGGGAAGTGGAGGCGACGGTGCTGTTTGTGACGCACTCGGTCGAGGAGGCGGTGTATCTTGGCGACCGCGTGTTCGTGATGGCGACGACACCAGGCAGGATTGTCGACGAGATCCGGCTGCCAGCGGCCTCGGCGCCCGCCCGCGAGGTACAGTCGGAGCCGTGGTTTCACGAGCAGGTCAATGCCCTGCACGCCCGGATCGAGCAGGTCGAAGCGGCCGCCAAGCGGCCCAGTGGAGCGAGGCGATAGTGTTCAGCCGCGTCGGTTCCTACCTGAAGACCGCCTTCATCACGAAGTGGAACCTCCTCTTCGTCGGAGGCGGCGTGGCGGCGGCCTTCATCAGCGGCTTCCCCGGGATCGTCCTGCCGCTGGTACTTGCCGGCGAGGTCTACTACCTCGCGAGCATGCTGGCCAACGACCGCTTCCGCAGCGCCGTCGAAGCCCAGGATGCGAAGTCCCGGCGGGCGACGGAGGCAGCCGGTGCCCGCGAGGCCTACGAGCGAATCCGCAAGAACCTGCCGCCGGCCCTACTCAAGCGTTTCGACCAGCTCCGCGATCACTGCCTGAAACTCGTGGAGCTCGGCGGAAGCATCCGCGGGCCGGATGGGAGCGGGCCCGACAAGACGGCACTGGAATCACTCGATCGGCTGCTCTGGGGCTACCTGCGAATGATCTGGGGCGCCTCGACGCTTTCGGACTTCCTCGACCACACCGACGACGGTGCGATCCGGGCCAGGATCGCCGACCTGGAG
>QWPO01000122.1 GCA_003669255.1 Planctomycetota bacterium
AGATCCTCGCCCTCCAGGACCGCAAGCGGGAACTCGCTGATTCGATCGTGGCGGCCGACGAGAGCATGATCTCGAGCCTCACCCCCGAAGACGTCGAACTGCTGCTGTCGTAGCCGGCCCTCACGAAATCCTCATGATTCGATCCGACGATATCGCAGACTATGATTTCCACCGACAGCCGATCGACGCCCCGGGCCGAAGCGACGCACATGCCTACTCGGAATCGCGGTCTCCAGGAGCCGGTGAAGCCACGAGTCTTGGTTGTTGATGACGAGGACGATCTCCTTGAACTCGTCCGCTACAACCTGGCCAAGGACGGTTACGACGTCGAGTGCGTCGGCAGCGGTGAACAGGCGCTGCAGTCGGCCCGTACGAATCCACCCGACCTCGTCGTCCTCGATTTGATGCTGCCGGCGGTGGACGGTCTCGAGGTCTGCCGGCGGCTCAAGGCGGATGCCAAGACCCGCGACATCCTGATCGTGATGCTGACTGCGAAGGGAGAGGAGGCCGACATGGTGGCCGGCCTCGAGCGCGGCGCCGACGACTACATCGCCAAGCCATTCAGCCCCCGCGTGCTTTCGGCGAGGGTCAGGGCGTTGCTCCGCCGCGACGAATCCCGGCGTCTGGAGGAGCGGGAGACCACGATCGAGGTTCACGAACTCGTGATCCATCCTGGCCGCCACGAAGCCATGCTCGTGGGGCAGTTGCTCGAACTCACCTACACCGAGTTCGCGCTGCTGATGTTTCTGGCCAAGCGGCCCGGCTGGGCCTTCAGTCGCGCCCAGATCGTCGATGCCGTCAAGGGCGCCGACTACCCGGTCACCGAGCGATCGGTCGACGTACAGGTCGCAGGCCTCCGTCGTAAAATGGGTGACCACGGCCACTACATTGAGACCGTCCGCGGGGTCGGATATCGGTTCCGCAAGTGACGAGCGGACGGCAGCGGCGGCGGCTTTCACGATGGGGCGAAGCGTGACACACTGGTGAGTGGCCGCACACAGCCCGCACGGCCGACGACGATCCCAGCGGGCCTGGACGATCTACACGCCGCGCGACTGTTTGGTCGCGACGCCCGAGCATGCCCCGCAATCGCTACGTCTGGCACGTCTTTGCCGGCTGCTGCGCGATCGTCGCCGCGACCGCCGCAGCGGCTTTCTGGATCGCCAGCATCCAGTTCGCCGGACTGGCCGACGCGGCCCTGCGCGACCGGCTCGCCGATGCGGGCCGCGGACTTGCCGCCGCCACGGCCGGTGCCGGCGGGACTGTCGACCGCGTCGCCTTCGAGAACGGTGCCCGCCGCCTTCGAGAATCAAGCCGTATCGATTGCCGCCTCCTCGATGCCACTGGCGGCGACGAGACCGCGATGGCGGCCCGTGGCGGCGGTGTGACGAGCCACAGCCGTTACGACAGCGGATCAGGACGCCGCTCGCTCGAAGTGGCCATGCCACTCCCCTCCAGCCCCCCGAGCGTGATCCTCGTCACCGCGGATGCGGCCGATTCGGACCGGCAACTCGCGGAGTGGCAGCGGACGCTCTTGCTCGGCTGCCTGGTGGTGACGGCGGCGGCGGCAGCGATCGTGTATGGACTCGCCCGGCAGCTCGCCCGCCCCGTCGACAGCCTGCGGGCCGCGGCGGCCAGGATCGCCTCCGGCGACGTCAGCGCCGATCCCCCAGCGACGGATGTCGCCGAGTTCGCTGACATCGCCGCCGCCCTGGTTCGACTCCGCGAGCAGCTGGTGGAGCGCGGCCTCACGATCGGCCGTCAAGACACGCAACAGGAAGCCGTCCTCGGCAGCATGATCGAAGGCGTGCTGGCGATCGACGGCCGGCGGCGAATCCTCGGCATCAACCGTGCCGCGGCTGATCTCCTCGACGTGGAGACCGAGCAGACTGCCGGCAGGCCCCTCCAGGACGTGATCCGCAACCCCGACCTGCGCCGCTTCGCGCTCACGGCGATCGACTGCCGGGAGCCCGTCGAGGACGACCTTCTGCTCCGCGGCGTCCGCGACCGCACGATCCGCCTTCGCGGCACTGCCCTGCGCGACGCCTCGGGCGACGGCGGTGCGGTGATCGTGCTCAACGACGTGACCGAGGTGCAGCGGCTTGAAAATGTCCGCCGCGACTTCGTCGCCAATGTGTCGCACGAACTCAAGACGCCGGTGGCGTCGATCAAGGGCTTCGTCGAGACGCTGCTCGACGGGGCGCTCGACGACCGGGACGACGCCAGGCGATTCCTGGGTATCGTCGCCCGGCAGGCCGATCGGCTGGCGACAATCATCGAAGACCTCCTGGCACTCTCCCGGATCGAGCAGAGCGAGACGAGCGGGAAGCTACCGCTCGACCAGTTGCCGCTCTCGGGCATCCTGATCACCGCGTCCGACGATTGTCGGCCCCGGGCGGTGGAGCGGTCGATCCGACTGGAGGTCGAATGCCCACCGGATTTGACGGTCACGGTGAACGGCCCGCTTCTTGAGCAAGCCGTCATCAACCTCGTGGACAACGCGATCAAGTACAGCGAGTCGGGCAAGACCGTGTGGCTGTCGGCCGAGGATGATGCGACCGGCCCCGCCATCCGTGTCCGCGACGAGGGCTGCGGAATCGCGGAGGAGCACCTGCCGCGGCTCTTCGAGCGGTTCTACCGGGTCGACAAGGCCCGGAGCCGCAACCTCGGCGGCACGGGTCTCGGCCTCTCCATCGTCAAGCACATCGTGCAGGCCCACGCCGGCACGATCGTTGTCGAGAGCACCCCCGGCGTCGGCACGACCTTCACGATCCGGCTCCCCACCCCGTAGCGCAGGTTTTCAACCTGTCGTGAACGACGCTGCGGCAGCCGGGCGGGTCGGGGGAAGGTGAGGCAACTCGGGATATCCTTCCCGTCGGAAGCCGAGGCTTTCACCGCCCGCCCGGCGGCGCGCACCATCCCCGCCGTCACCTCCGCTGCGTCTTCGCGTGGAAGTCGAGGATCTGCTGCCAGGCGTCCTCTGGCGTCTCGGCGTAGCTGAACAGGTCGAGGTGGTGGTCGGCGATCACCCCAGAATCGGCCAGGGCTTGGAAATTGATCACCTTCGACCAGTAGTCGCGGCCATAAAGAATGATCGGTACCGGCTGCATGCGGTGGGTCTGCCGGAGCGTGAGCGTCTCGAACATCTCGTCGAGTGTGCCGAAGCCACCCGGAAAAAGAACGACCGCCGCCGCGCGGAGAATGAAGTGAAACTTCCGCAGGGCGAAGTACTTGAACTGGAAACAGAGTTCGGGCGTGATGAAGGGGTTTGGCTGCTGCTCGGCCGGGAGCTTGATGTTGAGGCCGATCGACTTGCAACCGACATCGAAGGCGCCACGATTAGCTGCCTCCATGATCCCCGGTCCGCCGCCGGTGACGATCACGTAGTCCCGCTCGTCCTCGCACTGGTTGTCGATCGACACGATCCGGGCGAACGTGCGCGCGTCGTCGTAGTAATGGCACATCGAGAGCAACTCCTCGGCCCGCTTCACCTCGCGGGCGAGGGACTCGTCGGCCGGGGCAGCCTGCGCGGCGCGGCGGGCCTCGAAGATCCGCCGCTCGGCGGCTGAGCGGTCGACGATCTGCGTGCCGCCGAACACGATCACAGTCGACTTGATGTTGTCGGCCTGAAGGGCGATCTCGGGCTTGCCAAGCTCCAGGAGCATCCGCACGCCCCGCATCTCCTCCTGGGTGAGCAAGAGCTTGTCGTCTTGGGCGAGGGAGTAGCTCGGCGAACCGAGGATCCGCTCCATGTTCTCAGCGACGAGCGCCACGTCGTCGCCGAGCATGGTGTCGGGAACGATGCTGCACGCCTTGCCGGGGGCCTTCGCCCCGTTGTTACCGGCCGCGTCATGCTTGGGCTTCTTGGCCATGATGGCTCCTTCTTCTAGGTGAGTATGTCAGTCGAGTTCGGCGTGCTCGCCGAGCGCTGGAACGTGCACGTTCCAGCCGCGCCGGGAGCGGATGAACTCCGCCAGCGCCGCCGCCGCCGGTGGTTCGCCGTGCACGAGGAACGTCCGCCGCGGCGCGGCCATGCTGCCCAGCCAGCGGTCGAGCTCGTGCCGGTCGGCATGGCCCGAAAGGGCGTCCACCTTTCGCACGACTGCACGAACTGGCACATCCCGGCCGTGGATCCGCAGGAACTCCGCCCCTTCGATCAGGCTCCTGCCCCGCGTGCCCTTGGCCTGATAGCCGGCCACGAGCACGGTGGTCTTCGGGTCGGGTAACCGCCGAGCGAGATGGTGGAGGATGCGGCCGCCGTTCATCATGCCACTCGACGCGATCACAATGCCCGCACCGTGGTGGCCGTTGATCGCCTTCGACTCCTCGGCCGTCTTTGCCATCCGCACGAAGGGGCTGGCCAGCGACTCGGCCACGCCTTGCATCTTTGCCTCGCTATAGTCGTGCTCGTTGCGGTGTTTGCGAAACACCTCCATGGCGCCGACGGCCATCGGCGAATCGACCCAGATCGGGGTCTCGGGCACCCGCCCGGCCGCCATGAGCGTGCGGAGCAGGTAGACGAGTTGCTGGCAGCGACCGATGGCGAACGACGCCACGAGCATCATGCCACCACGGCGGATTGCCTCGTTGGTCACCTTCTCGAGCTCGTCGAGCGGCCGCGAGGGCGTGTGGTCGCGGTCGCCGTAGGTGCTCTCGCAGACAAGGTAGTCGCAGTTGGGGGGGGAAATAGGGTCCTTGTAGAGCGGCGCGTCGAAGCGGCCGACGTCGCCCGAAAACACGATCCGCACCGGACTGCCCCCCTGTTCCCGCGCCGCCTCCATCTCGATGAACGAACTGCCGAGCATGTGGCCGGCCTCGTGAAACTGGCAGCGAATGCCGCCGGCGGGAGAGAACCACGACTCGCGGGCGTGGGGCCGCACGAGACGCAGCACGCGATCCACATCCTGCTCCTCGTAGAGCGGGAGGGCGGGCGAGTGCTTGGAGAATCCTTTGCGGTTGGCGTAGAGGGCGTCTTCGGCCTGGCACTTCGCCGAGTCGTAGAGGAGCAGGCCAAGCAAGTCGGCGGTGGCAGGCGACGTGTAGATCGGGCCAGCGAAGCCTTCCCGGGCCAATCGTGGCAGGTATCCGGAGTGGTCGATGTGCCCGTGGGTCAGCACGACCGCGTTGATCGAATCGGGCCGCACCGGAAAGCGATCCCAGTTCTTGTCACGGAGATTCTTCTCTCCCTGGAAGAGACCACAGTCAATGAGTACGCGACCACCGGCCGCATCCACGAGGTGCCGGGATCCCGACACCCCCCCTGCCGCCCCGAGAAACGTCAGCCCTGGCATGCCTGCCCCCTGTCGTCGTTGGTCCTGCGTCGTTGCGTCATCACGAACCACTACCCTCAGACGGTACCACCAGTGGTGACCGCCCGGGCCGCGTGTGCCCCGCGAAGGCAACGCTGCCCTCGCCGATCGACAGTGACTCGAGCCAGTGGCTCATGCCCCCCGACTCGTGCGTCGACGGAATGTACACCACGAGCACGGTGCGACCATCCAGTCGCCGGACGGCGGTCACCATCCCGATCTGGTCAAATCGCCTGCGAATTTCGCCGAGCACCAGTCCGCGGGGGAGCGGCAGGCTGCCAAGTCTGGCATCCTCCACCACGATGCCAAGTTGGTTCGGCTCTCGCAGTTGCACCTCCGCGACGAGCACAGCCACCGTCGATGCCAGGCCGCCACCGATCCGTACGGCAGCATGAACCCGGCGCGGCGTAAAACGTAGCCGCGGTTCCGATACGGCACGCGGCAGCAGGCGACCGTGGTTGCGGGGCAGGTCGCTGGCGAGCCAGGCGTTGATGTCGTGCTCGGAGAACGCCGCCTCCCAAGCCCCCTCGCGA
This sequence comes from Planctomycetota bacterium, assembly GCA_003669255.1. Lineage (GTDB taxonomy): Bacteria > Planctomycetota > Planctomycetia > Pirellulales > UBA1268 > QWPN01. The sequence continues at coordinate 5,843 of QWPO01000122.1, forward strand.
ATGAACGAGGCGTGCAGCGCCGAGACGTCACTGACCAGCCTCCGACCCGCATCCTCCGCGCCCTCGAACACGAGTCGCTGGCGGTAGAACTCGGGTACACGGGTCGCGGCAAAGGCCGCCACCGCAAGGCCGCACGCCGTCACTGCGGCGATCACCACCGCCAGTCGCGCCGGCGACCCACGCCTCACAGGGCTGGCCGCAGGGACCGCGTCTTCGGCATCCGGCCGGACGCCGGCCTCGGTCAGGTTCATGCCATGATTCTGCCTGACCGCGCTGGAATCCGACAGCGGAGCCACGCTTCCCCGAAACGAAGCCGCCGGAACCGTGGATTTCCACGGCCCGGCGGCCCGATTTCGTAGGTTTTGCACCCGCTTGGCCGCCGCCGGTGCGGGCATTGATCACAACGTCCGATCAGCCGGCAACGCCGAGGAGTCGCGGGATGGCCAGTTCCGCAGATCCTTCGAGTGTCACCGAGCCCATCATGTCGGCGTCGAGTTCGTCCCGCAGCACCCGCACGTTTGCCGGCGCCTCGATCCCGATCCGCACCTTGTCGCCGCTGACGCGGACGATCGTCACCACCACCGAATCCCCGACCCGAATCCGTTCGTTCTGCTTGCGTGAGAGCACCAGCATCGAGACCCTCCGTAGTGAATGCTTTTGATATGGATGTTGATGATTGAAACAGAGAAGTGTACAAATGTCAATGCCTTGGCCGCGGCACCTTCCGCGAGCCCTCGACACGCCCCCCACAAACACGACGGCACCCACCTGCCTGGCGTTCTCCCGAGCCGCCAGAACCGCCGCCTCCTTCCGCCCGACCCGACGGGCTGGGAAAGATATGAGGCACAGGAAACATCGTCCGGTCAGGCGGAGTTTCTTGCCGCCTCGCGAAACTCCTCCGCGCATACCAGTCGTGACGGCGGCGTAGGGAACGCAGCAGCGGTTCTCATGAACCGGGCGGCAGGGGCCGAGGCGCTTCCTCGTCGCGGGCGATGAAGGTCGCCAAATCAACTGCTTCCGCTGCGGCCACGTGACCCTGAGCGTCTTCGATGCGTTCGAGATCGCCGCCGAGCAGTCGCGGATGCACCTTATGGACGCACCGCAGCCGCTCGGGGCGGCCTGCGATCCCGATGAGCCGTGGCTCGATCTCGAGCGTCACCTCGCTGGGGATCGCGCCGGCATCCTCGAGCCGCCGGTTCACTGCCAGCCGCGGAAAGGGTGGAATCCCACCGGGCTGCATCAGTGCCTTGAGCAGGATCGCGGTGTCGGCAAACCGCCGGTAGGTGCAGGCGGCCTCGGGGCACGGCGCCTCCTCGTAGGCCACGGCGTATCGCACCCGCGGACCGACGAGTTCGATCCGCTCATCCTCCTCGGTGAATCCGGCAGTGAAATCGGGCCCGCCGGCCCAGCGGACGAGGCGATCGTCGTTCGACCGCGCCCACTTCGCCAGCGACACGCTCAGCCGTTCAAGACGGATCATGTCGACCTGCGTCTTCACATGCCGCACCGGATCGATCACCACCACCCGCTCCCGCGCCGGGTCGTGGAGCACGATCTCAGCGATCGCCGCGGTCTTCGTGTCGGCGTTCACGAGTTCGAGAAAATCCCAGGCTACGCCATGGTGAAAGAGCGTGAGGCTGCGGGCGACGGGCTCGTCGCCTCGCGCCGAAAACAGTTCGCTCTCCACCCGCAAATCGCATGGCCTGTCCTGTAGCTGAGCGGGTGCTTCTGCCAGGCCGTTCCGGCCAAGCCACACCGTCGCGACGACAATCACCGCCCAGACCAGACGCACTGTTTTGCTCGCTTCACCACTCATGGAAACACCCTCCGGGGGCGGAGAGGGTAGCAGGGACGGCCAAACCGCCCAAGATGGACTCCCGGACCGGAAAACGTGGCTTTTCCACGAGCCGTGCGCTACGCTCTGAAGACTCCCCATCCCG
>QWPO01000015.1 GCA_003669255.1 Planctomycetota bacterium
ACATCGCCGCGACCGCCGCCCCGAACTGATCATCGAGGAGGCTGTGCGGCGGATGCTGCCGAAGTCTCGACTTGGCCGGAAGATGCTGGACAAACTCAAGGTTTACGCCGGTAGCGAACACCCTCACCAGCCACAGCAGCCGGAGCCGATCGACCTCGGTGCCTGAAACTCGGTGCCTGAAACTGGGCGCGAGCGATGGGGCGGACGGGTTACGAATGGCCAAGCTGACGATCAGCCGGATTTGAACGACACACGGTATCTCGAACAGATATTTCCATCTCCAGGGCGAGCGAGGAACGACGATGGCGGTTGAGCAGGGCGTGAAGTCAGCGCGGCGTGGCGATGAGATCATTGCGACCGGTCGTCGGAAGACGGCGGTGGCCCGCGTTCGGTTGAAGGCGGGTGGCGGCGAGATCACCGTCAATGGTCGTGAACTCGATGCCTACTTTCCGGCCGTCAAGGACCGGGCCCTCGTCTCTGGGGCGCTTGAGCAACTCGGCAAGCGTGGCGAAGTGAAGGTCACGATCACCGTCGACGGTGGCGGTCCGACCGGTCAGGCGGGGGCGTGCCGACTCGGCATTGCTCGGGCACTCAAGGTGTTTGACGTCGAACTGGCAGAACCGCTCCGCCAGGGTGGGCTGCTGACCCGTGACGGCCGAATGAAAGAACGCAAGAAGTACGGTCTCCGCGGTGCCCGGCGTGGCACGCAGTTCTCCAAGCGTTGATCCTGGTTTCCCGGGCGTCATTGCCGCCCGGCATTGCCGGCATATCCCGCACCACCGATTTCTTCGGCCAAAATCGGCTTTTTTCCTGGGCCGAGATCCGATTGCATACTAGTGCGTGGCGTCTGCGCCGGTCGATCGCGGCCTGCCCGAGACTGCCTTCCAGCGGGGGTTCGCCCTCGCCACCGCGAGGCTCGACCATGGTCACGATGCGTTTTCTCATCGCGCTGCCCCTGACGGCGGCGATCGTCACTTCAGCCTTCGCCCGAGAGTCGAGGCGAGTGACTGCGGCAACGCCCACTGAAATCCAAGACGTGCTCGCCGCCGAGGCGGCCGGACTCGTCGACGTGAAGTTCATCCCGAATGATTCACGATCCGCGCAAGTGATCGTGACCAATCGCAGCGACCGCCCGCTGTCGCTGCGGCTTCCTGCCGGGTTTGCCGGCGTACCGGTGCTCGCCCAGATGGGCATGCAGGGTGGTGGTGCCGGAGGGTTCGGTGCCGGCGGCATCGGCGGCCAGGCTCAAAACGTGGGCGGCGGCGGCATGGGTGGCATGGGTGGCATGGGTGGCGGGATGGGTGGTATGGGCGGCGGTATGGGAGGCGGCGGTCCATTCTCGCTCCCCCCCGAGCGGACGCGAACGCTCCGCGTTGCGACCGTCTGCCTCGATCACGGCAAGCGGGAGCCGTCGCCGCGCGTGCCGTACCGCATGACCGCAATCGACACCTGCTCCAGCGATCCGTGTCTGCAGGACGTGATGACGGCGCTCGCGAGCGGGGCCATCTCGCAGAAGGTCGCCCAGGCGGCTGCCTGGCACATCTCGAGCGGCCGTACGTGGGAGCAGCTCGCGGCTGAGGTGATCTCGATGGCCGGCGGCGACCCCGACGTGCCCTTCTTCACGCCGGCGGAACTCGCGGCTGCCCGCCGGCTCGTCGACGAGTCGGCGAAGCGGCACCAGACGGCCTCCAGTGAGTCGTCGCCCGGGTAGAACTCGCCTGCTGGCTGGGAGCCGCGGCCGGCGCTGGTCACGGCGCCGTAGAGGGAGCGTTGGTCTCGCCACCAGCTCGCGTGGCGAGGGCCCGCCACGTTTCCGGCGCGATGGCGTCGGTTGCCTGACGCACGCTTCCGTCCAGCATCGCGTAGCTGACGACGCCGGCGTGATGGCTGCGGGACGTCACGGCCGCAGCCGTCGGGGCGGTCAACGACTTCGCCTCCTGCTGATTGTTCCAGTCGATGTCGTACGTTCCTGACAGTCGCACGCAGGGCACACGGGTTTGGGGCGGAAAGAGAGCGGTGAAGCCGGTCTGGTGGCTTCGGCCATCCGCCCACTCCGTGTGGCCGGTGCCAGCCGTCGGGAGGTCGTTCTTGAACTCACCCCCCAGGCCACAGACCGCCTCCGGACTCGCGGGCGGTGCCGGAGCGGACAGCCCGGCATTTCGAAAGTAGGAGGTGTAGGTCTTCACCTCGGCCATCGCGATCGTCTTCGAGAGGCCGTCGGGGAAGGCAGACGCCGGAAGTCTGCTGTTGGGAAAGAAGGCTCCGTCGCCGCCGCTCCGCGTGGCAGGAGAGTACACCAGCCATGTGCCGAGGTTGACGGCGTAGTTGAGCGGCGCGTTCTCCGGCGTTCCGTCGGCCTTCGTGCGGACTTGGATGTTTGGCTCGGACGGGCAGAGGAGGGCCGGGAGCCTCAGGCCCGAGATCAACTGCCCCGTGGAGAGCGTCGCCTGGCTGTAGGGAACTGCGAGCTGCCGATGGACTTCAGCACCGATCGCGCATTCCTCGACGTAGGGCAGGAGCCGTCCTTGGGCCGACCACACCGCGTTGGACGAGGCGTCGGTCGTGCTGCTACCCGACCAGACGCAACTTGGTGGAAACCGGCGGGTTGCCAGTTCGTAGCTCGAGGTCGCGATTCCCAGTTGCCGAAGGTTGTTGGCGCAGGCCGTACGGCGGGCAGACTCACGTGCCGCTTGCACGGCCGGAAGGAGGATGCCGACCAGCGTCCCGATAATGGCCACCACGACCATGAGTTCGACGAGGCTAAAACCGGCGAACCTTCCTTGGTCCCTGGGTCGTATTGAATGGGAAGGAATGCGTCGATCCATCGAGCGGTCTTTCCTGATGAGAAAATGAGCGGGAAATGGGAGGCTTGTCGATCATGAGACTCGTTATCAATAGGAAGTGATTCTAGACGTTTTCGTGCAGTCAGCAATCGCCAGTAGGCACGAGGTCCAGAAACCGGCGTCTTTTCCGATTTTTTCGGGCGGCCACTCCACATCGCTGATCGATGCGATACAACCCACGATGTGCGGCTGCGGGCACGTCGGCCGCAGGTGAACCGTTTTTTTGAGGGGACGAGTTCGTGACGCAGATGACCCAGGCGACCAACCGATCCGCACCCCGACGAGACGCATCTGACGTCGTCGTCGAAACCCGCAACCTCTCAAAGGTCTATCGCGATTTCTGGGGTCGCAGCAAGAAGACGGCGCTCAAGCCGCTCGACCTCGACGTGCGACGGGGGGAGATCTTCGGACTGCTCGGCCCCAACGGTGCGGGCAAGACCACGACACTCAAACTGCTCCTCGGCCTGATCTTTCCGACGTCGGGCGAGGCGCTCGTCTTTGGACGGGCAGCCACCGACGTCTCGAAGAATGAGCGAATCGGCTACCTGCCCGAGGAGTCGTATCTCTACAAGTTTCTCGACGCCGAGGAGACGCTTGATTTCTACGGCAGGCTCTTTGGCCTCGATCCGGAGGAACGCCGGCAGCGTGCGGCCACCTTGATCGAGATGGTCGGTCTGACGCGGGATCGAAAGCGGCAACTCCGCGAGTACTCCAAGGGCATGACACGCCGGATCGGCGTCGCCCAGGCACTGATCAACGACCCGGAGCTGGTGATCCTCGATGAGCCCACCAGCGGCCTCGACCCGATCGGGACCCGCGAGATGAAGGATCTGATCATCGACCTCAAGGCCCGGGGGAAGACGGTGATCATGTGCTCGCACCTGCTGGCAGACGTCGAGGACGTCTGCGACCGCATCGCCGTGCTCCACCAGGGCGAACTGAAGGAACTCGGTCGCGTCGAGGATCTCCTGCGTGTTACCGGTGTCACGCAGATCCGAGCCACCGGGCTGTCGCCGGCGGCCGCGGCCGAGGTCAAAGCCGTGCTCCAGCGCCACGGTGCTGGCGACATCGACATCGGCAACCCGAGGACCACGCTCGAGGACCTGTTCCTCGAGGTTGTCCGAGACACGGAGGCCCGGCCAGGCCGCCGTGCCCGCCGTACCGAGACGGCCGCTCAGCGGGCGGAGTGAGCGGCAACCATGGTCTTGGAACAGGAAATCCCGAGGTTCGCGTCCTGGATCGGCCCGGCGGTCCTGCAGTACCTGACGGCGGCAGCCGTCGCCACGGTCGTGGCAGCCATGCTCACGTGGCTGGCTCAGGCGATCGGCAACGGGCCGCTGGCGGGCGGTGACCGGGTCTACCGGGGCGTGCTCGCGGGGCTCGCCGACATCCTGGCAACGTCCCCGCGGCGGGTCTGGGCCTTGGCGCGGCTGGCGATCCAGGAATCACTCCGGCGGAACGTGCTCGTCGTATTGGCGATGTTTGCCCTCATTTTGCTGTTTGCCGGCTGGTTCCTCGACCCCGCTAGCGTTGACCCCCGCCGACTCTACGTGGGCTTCATCCTCGCGGCCACGAACCTCCTGGTGTGCCTCGTGACGCTCGTGCTCGCGGTCTTCAGCCTCCCGGCCGACATCAAGTCGCGGGCGATCCAGACCGTGACCACGAAGCCGGTGCACACAGGAGAGATCGTGCTCGGCAGGATTCTGGGATTTGCCACGGTGGGCACCTGCCTGCTGGCCATCATGGGGCTGGCGGGCTGGGCCTTCGTGGTTCGCAGCGTGAGCCACGGCCACGTCCTCGAGGCGGCCGACGTCTTCGATGTGACCAATGGCGAGGGAGCGGTCTCGGGAGCCGAGGGCCGCACGTCACTCGACCGCGGGCGCCGGCATCGCGTGGAACTCGACGGCCGCGGCGGCGGCGTCGCCGAGACGGCCCACGGCCACCGTCACCGCGGCACGGTGACCGGCACCACGGCGGCAGGCGAGCGGACCTACGCGGTCGGCGCGCCGCTCGGCCTGCTGGAGGCCCGGCGGCCGCTCCGTGGCAAACTCAGGTTTCTCGATCGCGAAGGGCGTCCCTCGATCAAGGGCATCAGCGTGGGTGCCGAGTGGTCGTATCGACAGTACATCGAGGGAGGCTCCGCAGCCGCGGCGATCTGGACGTTCGAGGGCGTGTCGCCCGAGCGGTTCCCAGAGGGACTCCCGCTCGAGATGATCGTGCGTGTGTTTCGCACGTACCAGGGAAACATCGAGGATGGCATCCACGGCACCATCCAAGTTCGTAATCCGACGAGCAGCCTGCGGAGTGAGTCGCTGCCGATCGTCGCCCGCGAGCACTCGATCGACTCGCTGCTGATCCCGCGGCGGATCAACACCGTGATGGCCGACGGCTCTCTGCGTGAGGTGGACCTGTTCGCCGACCTGGCGTCGGACGGGCGGATCGAGGTTTGGCTCCAGTGCCTTGAGCCCGCCCAGTACTACGGTGTGGCCCAGGCCGACTTCTACCTCCGTGCCGGCGACGGGTCGTTTGCGGTGAATTACGCCAAGAGCTGCCTCGGTATCTGGTACTCGATGCTGATCTGCACGGCGCTTGGGGTGATGTTCAGCACGTTCCTGTCCGGGCCCGTGGCGCTTGTGGCGGCGATCGCCACGCTCCTCGTCGGCCAGTTCCGCGACTTCATCGCCAGACTGTTCACCAGCCAGGTGACGGGCGATTCCTCGATCGTGCCGGGTGGCGGGCCGATCGAATCGCTCTACCGCATCGTCACGCAGACGAGCATCACACTGGAACTCGATCCCACGCCGGCGGTGCAGGTGATGAAGGTGCTCGATACGGTGCTGCTCGCTCCGATGCGGCTGGCCGCAAGCATCTTTCCATCGCTGGCGTCGCTCGGCACCAGCGACTTTGTCGCCGGTGGTTTCGACATCCCAGGCGACCTGTTGGCTGCTCACGGGGCCGAGGCCGCCGGCTACGCACTGGCCTGCTTCATCGCAGGTGTGTTCTGCCTCAAGGCGAGGGAGTTGGCGTCATGACCGAACCGCAGCGGAGTTCCCGAGGCGAGCAGACGTGGCTGGGACTGAGGCCGGGCACGCTGCTGGCGCTGGTTGCGATCGCGGTGCTCCTGGTGCCGCTGTCGGCCCTCAGCCAGCCGGCGGATTCCACGAGCACAGGCGGGCTGTTGGCCCGGCTGCGGTCCACCTACGGGCTCTCGCAGGCCAATCTCGGCGAGGTCGATCCGACGAGCGAGACGATGCGGTTCGCGACGCTGGGACTCAAGAATATCGCCGTGACGCTGCTCTGGGACCGGGCCAGCCATTACAAGAAGGTGGAGGACTGGGCCAACCTCTCGGCTACGCTCGAGCAGATCACGAAGCTGCAGCCGAACTTCTACACGGTGTGGGACTTCCAGGCCCACAATCTTTCCTACAACACCTCGGTAGAGTTCGATGACTATCACGACCGGTATGCGTGGGTGATCAAGGGGATCGAGTTCCTCCGTCAGGGCATCGCCTACAACACACGGGAGCCGCGGTTGCTCGGCCGGATGGGCTGGTTCATTGGCCAGAAGATTGGCAAGGCCGACGAAAAGGTGCAGTATCGGCGGCTCTTCAAGGCTGACGACGACTTCCACGATCGCGACGACCCCGATCGCACGCTGCCCGAACGCGACAACTGGCTGGTGGGCCGGCAGAAATACCGCGCGGGCCAGGCGTTGGTCGATCGAGGGGCGCCGCTCAAGACCACGCCGCTCATCTTTCACAGCGAGCCGATGATGACGGCGATCAACTACGCCCGGGCCCTCGAGGCGGACGGCGAGTTCGGCGCGACTGCGAAGGACGGCTGGAAGCTGGCCAACGAGGAGCTCGCCCGGTTTGCCGAGCGGGATATTTCCACGAGCTGGGGTGTGCCGATCCAGCTGCGGCTCCGCGAGTCGGAGGAGAAGCGGGCGGCCATGATCGCGGATGAGCTTGAGACGCTGCTCCCCGGGCAGTACAAGGCGCTCGAGGAGAGCCGTCGTGCGGCCCTCACCGACGAGCAGCGGAAGGCGCTCGAAGTGCCGCAGATGGATCGCAACGAGGCCCAGCAGCAGGCCGCGTCGGTAGCCGAGAGCCAGCTCGCAGTGACCTGGAAAATGGTGGCCAGGCAGGCTCCAGCCGACGTGCGGGCCAAGGCCGAGGAACTCGCCCGCGAGTATACGGAGGCCCAGGAGAGGGCCACGATGATCGAACGGTATCGCGACATCGTGAACTTCGACTTCTGGAAGGCCTCCTGCGAGGCCGAGGTGACGGAGCCGGCGCTCGAGGCGCGGGAAAGCACGTGGCGTGCTGACAAGGAGTTTGAAGCTGCCCGCCTCCAGTCGGCGAAGAAAGCCTACGAGGAGTCGTTCGCTGCCTGGCGGAAGGTGCTCGACGCTTCGAAGGTGCTCCGCGAGGATTCGCTTACGGCCGACGACATCGCCGAGGTGGTGGGCCGTTATCGCAAGCTTCTCGAGCAACTCGACGAGCCGTTCCCGACCCCCTTCGTGCTCCAGGACATTCTCGACCGCTCCGGCCCCCAGCCCTGAAAGGCTCGACGAGCCCTACGTTCGGGCGACGAGGAGCTTGTCGATCCGCCGCCCGTCCATGTCGACGACCTCGATCCGGAGGCCCCGCCAGGTGACCGCGTCGCCCGCTGCCGGAATCCGTTCCAGCTCCGCAAGCACGAGGCCCGAGATCGTGGTGTAGTCGCGGGGGAGCGGTTCGCCCTTGAGGCCGAAGCGGTCGACGAGGTCGTCGATTGCGACGCTGCCATCGACCAGCCAGGAGCCGTCCTCCCGCTGCACGAACGTCTGGGCGTCGGCCTGCCGGTGTTCGTCGTGGATCTCGCCAACGAGTTCCTCAAGGACGTCTTCGAGCGTCACCAACCCCTCGGTGCCGCCATATTC
>QWPO01000074.1 GCA_003669255.1 Planctomycetota bacterium
CCGACGCGAGACAAGGGCACACAGGTTGAAAACCTGTGCTACGGGGATCAGAAGGGCACACAGGTTGCCAACCTGTGCTACGGGGATCGCGAGGGCACACAGGTTACCAACGTGCGGCCACGGACCGGAACGGTAACGCTACTTTCGCTTCCGCGACTGCCGCTTCTCGCGAGCCGCCGTGGCGGCACCATTGGCCGATGCCTTGCCGACGGGCGAGAACGACGCGTCCACGACACGGCCACCGCCAGCCGTCGCCGGCAGCGTCTTCGGCATCCAGAGCCGCTCCGCGATGCCCCAGAGGCTCGAGGCGATGAAGTAGAGACAGAGGCCGCAGGGCACCTTGAAGAACATCAGCGCCATGAACCACATCATGTAGTTCATGACCTGCTGCTGCATCTTCTGCTCGTCGTTCATGGCGGGCGGCATGAAGAGCTTCTGCTGCCAGAGGAACAGGCCGATGGTCACCAGCGGGAAGAGGTTGAGGAACGGGCCGAGCCAGCCCTCGGGGGCCGTGAGGAAGGCGGGGAGCACCTTCGACCAGTCCCAGAGCATGTCGGGGGCCGCGAGGTTGGAGCACCAGCGAATCGCAGAACTGAACAGCGGCGCCTGCCGGAGTTCGACGTCGGTGGCGAGCGAACGGTAGAGCCCCATGAAGATCGGAACCTGGATGAAGACGAGCAGGCAGCCGCCCATCGGGTTGTAGTTGTGCTTCTTCCAGAGTTCTTGCGTGGCCTGCGTCTTCTTGACCTGGTCGTCGGCGTACTTCTCGTTGATCGCCTTCATCTCCGGCTGCAACTCCTGCATCTTCTGCGAGGAGAGCGCCTGCTTGCGGCTCACCGGAAACATCGCCCCGCGGACGAGCACCGTGAGCAGGAGGATGGCGATGCCGTAGTTGCCGATCACCGAGTGGAGGGCGTGCAGGATCGCGATCATGGGGCGGGCGACCCAGCCGAACCAGCCGTAGTAGACGAGGTCGTCCATGCCCGAGTCGGGCACGCCGTACTGCTTGAGGAGTTCGGGCCGCTTCGGGCCGGCGAAGATCCGGTAGTGGTGCCGCTGGGCACTGCCGGCGGGAATGACGAGGTCCTGCGACACCAGCCGGTTCGTGACGTTGATCAACTTCTTCCGGGCCGCGGTTGGCACTTCTCCCACCGCGAGGGGCCGCACCTCCGCGAGCGCGGGCCGTTCGGCTCCGGTCTGATCGGGAATCACGGCCGAGGCAAAATAGAGAGCATCGACGCCCGCGAACGACAGCGGCGTGCCCTCTCCAATCCGCGATGAAGGATGCTCCAGTTTGCCGTCAGCGATCTTCAAACCGCTGACAACCGTGCCGGGCTTGCCGACAAACCGCACCGCCATGTCGCGGACGGCCAGCGAACCCCAGTCGCGGGCGACCCGCTGGGTGTACCACCATCCCTCGGTCGGCAGGCCCGTGGGGCCGTCGAGCGCGTAGGCGACGGTGGCGTCGCTGCCGGCGGCCTCAAGACCGACGACGAGTTCGAGACCGTAGCCCGCGTCGCCAGCCGACTCTGCCTCAGAGGCGAGCCGATATTCCTTCACTGCGGTGAGTCCGCCGGGGAGCGTGCGTGTGAACCGCACCCGGGAGGGATCGCCCGTCTCGTCCAACTGCCAGTCCACGTCGGCGAGTTCAAGGCCAGGGATCTCAGCGAGCGGCTCAGACGGCCGCTTCCTGCCGTCGCGGGACTCGAGCGAGAGCCGGAAGGAAAGCGGGTCATGAGGGCTGCCGTCGGGATCGTCCACGGGAGCGGAGCGGTACTCGGGTCGCACGACCTCCAGGGGCCGGCGGTCGAGCGTCACGTCGAGCGACATCGGCCCGCCATCGCGAATCACCTCGAGGGCCACCTTCTTCCTCGGCTGCGTGATGACGAGCGCGTCTCGCAGCGCCAGGGCATCCGGCGTCGGCGTGCCGTCCACCTTCGCGATCACGTCACCGGCCTTCAGCCCTGCCCGGGCGGCGGGGGTGCCCGGCCCCACGACGCCCACGCGGCAGCCGCCGTCGCCGGCGTCGACCGCCAAGTGACCGAGGTAGCCCGAGCGATCGTCCTGGTCGTGGAACTTCTCGTCCGCGAGTTCGATCCGCTCGACGGCGGCCCCGCGGCTGGTGAGGGTGACGAGCATCCGTGCCGCGGCTGGATCGAGCGAGCCGAGCGTCCGGCGAACACGGGACGCGGCAGCGGAGGGCTCACCAATCGAGAGGTCGGCTGCGGCGACGGGCGCTTTCGTGGCCACCGTATTGGCCGCCTCGGCAGTTTCCTCCGGCGCACCGCTGCCGCCTTCGGCCGTCACGCCCTCCTCGGCCGCCGGCTTGGGAGGGGCGGGAAACAGCCATGTTTGCAACGCCTGGCTGGCCACGATGATCGCCAGCGAGACGACGAAGAACTGGAGGTAGCGACGGTCCACAGGAAGTCTTTCGAAAGCGGGAGGGAGGGAACGGCGGGCGGCGGGCGTCAGCGGCCCTGGCCGAGGCGATCGCCGAGGAAGTTATCGAGGTCGGGGATCGCGTGAATCTTCTTGGAAGTCGTCTCAAACGGATACGCGATCCGGCGGAATCGGACACGACGATCGCCCTCGACCACCACGTAACATGCCCGGGGATCGTTGTCGCGGGGTTGGCCCACGGAGCCGACGTTGACCATCGCCTTCGTCGCCGGCAGGTCGAGGGCCACCTCCGACTCGCCCCGAGGCACGCTCGGCGAGATGAACTCCGGCGACATCGTGAACACACCGGGAATGTGGGTGTGCCCCTGAAAGCAGTAGCGGCCGATCAGCTCGAAGATGTGCTCCATCTTCAAGGGGTTGTAGATGTCCTCTGGAAAAACGTATTCGTCGAGCGGCCGGCGGGCCGACCCGTGGACGAACAGGAAGTCGCCGTCGGCGTGGGTCCGAGGGAGTTCCCCCAGGAAGTCCATGAGCGGATCGGCAGAGTTCCGCGGCATCCGGTCGTGCAGCTCGAGTTGGTGCCGCGTCCAGCGGATGGCCCGCTCCGCCCCCGAGTTGAATCCGTCGGGGTCGAACAGGGCCCCCTGGTCGTGATTGCCAAGGATCACCAGGCTCGACCGCTCACGGACAAGCCTGACGCACTCGCAGGGATTGGGGCCGTAGCCGACCACGTCGCCAAGGCAGATGACGGTGTCGACCCGCTCCCTGTCGATATCCTCAAGAACGGCCTGGAGTGCCTCCAGGTTGCCGTGGACGTCGCTGATGATGGCCCGCTTCACGTAAACTCCACGCGTCGCGGGCCCCGACATCGCTGGCTTTCCGCGGAATTTGAGACTACGGCCCCCCTCCCACACGGTCAAGGACGCGGCCCCAGGCCCGGCAGCACCGAACCATGCGGATTCTCGCAATCGACACGAGCTTGGGGTCCGGATCGGTGGCCGCGGTCGACCAAGACGGCTCGGCCGAGCGGCCGCTGGGGCCAGCGGGAGGCCACGCGCGGGTGCTCACCGCGGCCCTCGCTGAGGTGGCTGCCGCACGTGGCTGGGGCGTGGGCCCCCAGGTGCTCGGCAGCCTCGGCCCGAGCGATGTCGTCGCCGTCATCCGCGGCCCCGGGTCGTTCACCGGCCTGCGGGTCGGCGTCGCCGCCGCAAAGGCCTTGGCGTGGACGACTGGCGCGAGGCTGGTTGGCGTGTCGGGGTTCGACGTGCTCGCGCGGCGAGCGGCCCGGGTCGCCGGCTGGCATGACGAACCGATCGCGATCGCCTATGACGCCGGCCGCGGGGACGTGTTCGCGGCAACGGCGAAGCCGACTGCCGACGGCTGGATAATGGCCCCTGCAATCCTGGCCCCGCTCGATGCCTGGCTCGAGTCGCTGCCGGCCGGCGGCCGCGTCACCGGCCCCGCCCTCGAGGCGGCGTCGGAGCGGATCACTGCTCGAAACGACCTCGCCGTGGCGTCGCCGGAGGCGTGGCATCCGCTGGCCGCGGAGGCCGCCGCCATCGCCCGGGCCAGGGCCGTGGCAGACGATGTGGACGACCCGCACACGCTGCTCCCCGACTACCTGCGGCCCAGTTATGCCGAGGAACGGAAGCCACCCGCCGCCGGATGAGCGGCCCCAAGACCGCGGCGCCTCCGCTGAAACGCCTGCCCGGGTGTCCTGTCGAGGCACCGCCGGTACATTGTTGCCCGCAGGCGGTTCCGCGGGGAAATCGTGCGGTTCTGTCCCGGTCCATCTTCGCCCTCGCATCACCCATCACCACCCATGCGGCCCATCACCAAACTCCTCGTCGCCAATCGCAGCGAAATCGCGATCCGCGTTTTCCGGTCGGCGCACGAACTCGGCATCCGCACCGTCGCGATCTACGCCCACGAGGATCGGTTCGCCCTGCACCGCTTCAAGGCCGACGAGGCCTATCTGGTAGGCAAGCCCGGCGAGCCGATCCGCTCCTACCTCGACATCGACGGCATCGTCGCGCTCGCCAAGGCCCACGGCGTGGACGGCATCCACCCCGGCTACGGCTTCCTCTCGGAGAACCCCGAGTTCGCGGCGGCCTGCGGCAAGGCCGGCATCACGTTCGTCGGCCCGCGGGTGGAGTTGCTGCAGACGCTCGGCGACAAGACCGCAGCCCGCGACCTCGCCCACAAGGCGGGCGTGCCGATCCTCGCCGGCAGCGCTAAGCCCGTCGTCGGCCATGCCGACGCCCTGAAGATCGCCAAGGAACTCGGCTGGCCGGTGATCCTCAAGGCAGCGCACGGCGGCGGCGGCCGCGGCATGCGGGTGGTCCGCGGCGAGGACGAACTCGCGGTTGCGCTCGAAAGTGCGCAGCGCGAGAGCAAGACGGCCTTCGGCTCGGCGGCCGTGTTCGTGGAGAAGTTCATCCAGCGGGCTCGGCACATCGAGGTGCAGTTGCTCGGCGACCTGCACGGCAACCTCGTGCATCTCTTCGAGCGCGACTGCTCCGTGCAGCGGCGGCATCAGAAGGTCGTGGAACTCGCCCCCGCCCCAAACCTCGACCCTGCCACGCGCGACGCGATCTGCGAGGCGGCGATCGCCATCGGCCGCACTGCCCGCTATGAAAACGCCGGCACCGTCGAGTTTCTCGTGGATGCCGACACGGGCCGTTTCTACTTCATCGAGGTGAACCCCCGGATCCAGGTGGAACACACGGTCACCGAGGAGATCACCGGCATCGACATCGTGCGGCGACAGCTGCTCGTCGCCCAGGGCCACAAGCTCTCCGACCCGCAGGTCGGCCTCGGCGACCAGAAGGCGATCCGATCGATGGGGGCGGCGCTCCAGTGCCGCGTCACCACCGAAGATCCCGAGAATCGCTTCCTCCCCGACTACGGCCGGATGACGGCCTACCGGTCGGCCAGCGGCATGGGCATCCGCCTCGACGCCGGCACCGCCTTCTCGGGCGCCGTCGTCACGCCCTACTTCGACTCGCTGCTCGTGAAGGTGACCGCCCGCGGCCTGACGCATCAGGAGGCGGCCGGCCACATCGAGCGCTGCCTGCAGGAGTTTCGCATTCGCGGGGTGAAGACCAACATCCCGTTCCTCATCAACCTGGTCACGAATCCTGACTTCCTCGCCGGCAACTGCACGACGCGGTTCATCGACGAGACGCCCGCCCTCTTCGATTTCCCGATCCGCCGCGACCGGGCGACGAGGGTGCTCGAGTACCTCGCCGACGTGATCGTCAACGGCAACCCGCTCGTGAAGGGGCGGCCTGCCGCGGCGCGGCGTCAACCGGCCCCGCTCCCCGACTACGACCGCTTCGCCCCGCCGCCGGCCGGCACGCGCACGAAGCTCAAGGAACTCGGTCCCACGAAGTTCGCCGCCTGGGTTCGCGAGCAGAAGCGGCTCCTGATCACCGACACGACGATGCGCGACGCCCACCAGTCGCTGCTGGCCACGCGGATGCGGACCCACGACATGCTGTCGGTGGCCGACGCCTACGCCCGGCTCTGCTCCGGCTTCTTCTCGCTGGAGATGTGGGGTGGGGCGACGTTCGACACGTCGATGCGGTTTCTGAAGGAGTGCCCGTGGGACCGACTGCTGCAACTCCGCGAGCGGATTCCGAACATCCTCTTCCAGATGCTGCTGCGGGCGAGCAATGCCGTGGGCTACACGAACTACCCCGACAACATCGTGCGGGCCTTCGTCAAGGAGTCGGCGGCCAGCGGCATCGACGTGTTCCGCGTGTTCGACCCGCTCAACTGGGTACCGAACATGCGGGTGGCGATCGACGCCGTCGTCGAGAGCGGCGCGATCTGCGAGGCGGCCGTCTGCTACACGGGCGACGTGCTCGACCCGAAGCGGACGAAGTATTCGCTCGACTACTACGTGAAGCTCGCCAAGGAACTGGAGAAGGCCGGAGCCCACATGCTCGCCATCAAAGACATGGCGGGTCTCTGCAAGCCATTCGCCGCCGGCAAACTGGTGTCGGCGCTGCGTGCTGAAATCGGCATCCCGATTCACTTCCACACCCACGACACCTCGGGAGCGCAGGTGGCCGCGGCGTTGGAAGCGGCCAAGAGCGGCGCCAGCGTGGTCGATGCCGCCTTTGCGTCATTTGCCGGCCTCACGAGCCAGCCCAATCTCAACGCGCTGGTCGAGGCGGCCCGCAACACGCCGCTCGACACCGGCCTCGACCCCGAGCCGCTGCGGCACTTTTCCCACTACTGGGCTGCGGTGCGCGAGCACTACACCGCCTTCGAGTGCGGCATGAAGGCACCCGACCCCGACCTCTACCTCCACGAGATGCCCGGCGGCCAGTTCACGAACCTCCTGGAGCAGGCCAAGGCTCTGGGCCTCGGCGACCGCTGGGAAGAAGTCTGCCGCGCCTACGCCGACGTCAATCACCTCGTCGGCGACATCGTGAAGGTCACGCCCACGAGCAAGTCGGTCGGGGATCTGGCGCTCCTGCTCGTCACCAACAACATGCAGGCGTCGGACCTACTTACCGACTCCCGCGAACTTGCCTTCCCCGAGTCGGTGATCGACCTGCTCGCCGGCCGAATGGGCCAGCCGCCGGGCGGATTTCCGGCCGACGTCGTCACGCGGATCGTCCGTAAGGCCGACATCGTGACCGGTCGCCCCGGCGAGTCGCTCGCCCCGGCCGATTTCGCGGCCGCCGAGAAGAAGGTGGCGGAGATCGTCGGCCGCACGGCCTCGCCCCGCGAGGTGCTCTCGTGGCTCCTCTACCCGCGGGTGTTTGCCGACTTCGCGGCGCATCGGGCCAAGCACGGCGACGTGAGCGTGCTGCCGACGCCGGCCTTCCTCGAGGGGCCGAAGCCGGGCGAGGAACTTTCGGTCGACATCGAGCCGGGCAAGACGCTCCTCATCCGCCTGCTGACGGTGGGTGAGCCGCATGCCGACGGCACGCGGACGGTGTTCTTCGAGTTGAACGGCCAGCCGCGGAGCGTGTCGGTGGCCGACAAGAGCCTTGAAGCGAAGGTGCAGAAGCGGCCAAAGGCCGTGATCGGCGACGCCCGCGAGGTGGGGGCCCCGATGCCGGGGCTGATCGTGACGGTGGCCGTGAAGCCGGGCGACGTGGTGACGAAGGGACAGAAGCTCCTCTCGCTCGAGGCGATGAAGATGGAGACCACGGTCTACGCCGAGCGCGACGGCCGGCTCGCCGAAGTCTTGGTGACCCCGGGCACTCCCGTGGAAGCTGGAGAGCTTGTTGCACGTTACGCTGACGCGTAACGGCACGGCTGCAACGCCATCCCTGGCCGTTGCAGCCGTGGGCAGTC
>QWPO01000161.1 GCA_003669255.1 Planctomycetota bacterium
AGCGAGCGGGAGCAGGCCTACACCGTCACCGAACCGGTCACGCAGATGCGGACGGCGTACTCGGTCGGCAGTCAGCCGGTCGACACTGTCACACCGGTGGTCACGCCGGGCGCGACCGGCCTCGGCTATGCACCAGGCGGCTGGGTGATCGATCCGACCACGGGCCTCGCCGTCTGGCAGCGGGGCGGCTACCAGTGGGTGATGACGCCGGGCGCGGTGGTCAACCAGGTCAACCGTGTCTATCAGCCGACCTACACGCCGGTGCAGGTTCCAGAAACGACCTACGTCAACCGCGTCGTCACCCAGAAGGTGCCGGTGCAGACCGTCCGCTACGTCGATGAGCAGGTCGTCACGCAGGTGCCGGTGCAGACCATGAAGATGGTGGCCGAGACGGCGGTCCGGCAGGTCCCGGTGCAGACGGTTCGCAAGGTCGTGGAGCGGGTTGACAACAAGGTGCCGGTGCAGGTTTGCAAGATGGTGCCGGAGGAGCAGGTCCGCCAGGTGGCGTTCCAGGTCTGCAAGATGGTGATCGAGGAGAAGGTCGAACCGGTGCAGGTGCAGGTGCTGAAGGTTGTCGCCGAGGAGCGTTCGGTGCAGGTGCCGCGGGTGGTCGAGAAGAAGACCCCCTACACCTACACGGTGCGGATGCCGAGGACGGTGGTCACGAAGGTGCCGCTCGACCCGTGTGGCAATCCGCTGCCGGCCGCAGCCCCGGCGATGGCTCCGCCCGCGATGGCCCCCGCCCTGCCGGCGGCGGCCACCTACGAAACGGTGCCCGCGCCAGCAGCCTCGTCGGCCCGTCCCGAAACTCCCCCCAGCGCCGCTCCGCTCAAGACGTTCAGCGACAAGCCGGCCGCGGCGGCCGCCCCCGTCAGCGACGGCTGGACTGCGTCGCCCCTGCAGCACGTCGATCCGGCGAAGACCGCTGGTGTTCAGTCGCGGGTTGCCGAGAAGCCGTTGGCGGATTCCGCCGTGGCCGCCGAGGCGATTCCCTCTCCTTCGGCTGCGGTGCCATCCGTGACCGTTCCTGCTGAGCCCACTCCGACGGTCGCGCCGGCCGGCCCCGCAGTCGAGCCGGCCCAGCCGGCGCACGATCTTCGCGACGTCCCCTCCGCGAAGACCTCAGGCGCTGGTTTTCTGAAGCCGATCCTGACGCCCGACCACACGACCTGATTCGCCGTGGCGGCCGCTGAGGCCGCATCCGGCCAGTCGCCTTGCCTGCTGTCGGCTGCCTCAGCGAACGCTTCCCTGGCCAACCGACAAGGATCGCTGCTTTGACCTCGGTAAAGGGGGGTTGCCGGGACACCCCTCGCTGTGGCACTTAATTATCCGAGACGTCCGTTCTTCCTGCGGCGTGAATCTCCGGAGACCAGCAGATGAGCGGGCAGATATCGTCGGCGGCCGTGTCGAAGGAACTGGCAGATATCGCCCTGGCGATGCAGTCGGAACGGACGGGTCACACGCCGAAGGCGGTGACGGTGGTCGCCAGCGACGAGACGGTGGTGGTGACGCTCCAGGAGGCGCTGACGCCCGCCGAGAAGATCCTCGTCCGCACCGAGGCCGGCGCATCGAAGGTCGAGGAATACCACCGGGCGCTGTTCGCGGTGTCGTGCAATGAGCTCCGCCGCGAGATCCAGCGACTAACCGGCCGCAGGGTCCGCGAGGCGGCTGTGGTGATGGAGCCCGCGAGCGGCGCGATCGTCCACGCCTTCCCGAGCGGCACGATGGTGCAGATCTTCCAGCTCGAGCCGTTTGCCGCCGCGGCCGCTGTCTGACGACGGCGACCATGTTCGTCAGGCGGTTCGATCACGCCGTCGCGGGATAACGCTCGCCGATTGGCAGCCGCCGATGCGCGGAGTACATTCCCGCGATCCTTGCAGGATTCGCGCATGCCCCCCGAGTTCACGGACGACGACACACGGGAACTTGGGCGCCGGCCAACAGCGGCAGCCGCTCCCCGGCGCCGCGGCCCGCGGCAGCCTCTGCTGCTCGACGAGCACCCGTCCGATTCACCGGGAGTTCACCGGCTCCACACGGCCGCGATGATGGCCGACGTCCTCGGTGTGCCCCCGGCCGCGATCCGCCACTGGTCTCGCGGCGGCCTGCTCGTGCCCGCACACATCGCCGGCTCGGTCGAGTGGTTCGACTTTCCGCAACTGGTCGTGGGCCGCCATCTGGCCCGCCTGCTCGCAGGCGGGCTCTCGCTCCGCGAGATCGACGCCAAACTCGGCGGCCTGGCGCCCGGCGGAGCGCGGGCTGCTGCGGAGGCCGCGGCGCGGGTGCGGCTCGATGGCCGGCGGCTGAACCTCGACGAGGGTGGCCGCCTGCTCGCCCCTGGCCGTCAGCTCCAACTCGGCTTCTACACATCGTCGTTCGCCGACGCTGCGGATCAGGTGGACGAGCCGGCGATCGTCGGCATCCGGCCAACGCCACAGACCGAGGCGCAGGCCACGGCCACGACGCCGCACGACCTCCCTGCCCCAGGGACCGATGCGGCGGAGATCCTCGACCTCGCCGACGACCTCGAGGCGGCCGGCGAGTTTGTGGAGGCGGCGGAGGCGCTCAGGGCGGTGCTCCAGGCACAAGGCCCATCGGCCCGCGTGGTCTTCATGCTGGCCGAACTGCTCTACCGCGCGGGCGACCTGACGGCGGCGCGGGAGCGGTATTACGCGGTGATCGAGATCGACCCCGACCACCTTCAGGCCCGGGCGAGCCTCGGGTGCGTGCTCGCCGAACTCGGCGAGCATGACCTCGCGGTCGCGGCGCTCGAGGGCGTGCTCCGCCAGGAGCCCGACTACGCTGACGCCCATTGGCACATCGCGGGCGTGCTCCGCGAGATGGGCCTCGCGGGCGATGCCGGCCACCATCTCCGCCGGTTTCTCGCGCTGGCGCCGGAAAGTCCATGGGCCACCCTCGCTCGCACCCGGCTGCACGAGCAGCGGTGAAGATCACAGGTTGAAAACCTGTGCTACCACCTGTGCCACCAAAGGGCAGTGGGATACCTGAACGTAGCCGCAGGTTGGCAACCTGCGGTGTGAAAAGGCACAGGTTGGCAACCTGTGCTACGGAAGGGCAGCGAGGGGCTGCCCGTGCCCGAGAGCCGGGCTATGGAAGCAAGCGAAGCCAGGATGGCGAAGCGCAGCGGACATGCAGTGACCGTCGGGCAGGATGCCCGACGCGAACATCCGGCGACGGGCATGGGCAGCCCCGAGCGGCGCAGCACGAGAAGACCCCACGCCTCACGGCGTTGGGCTTGGCCAAACGCACGCGTAAGGTTCACGAGTGACCCGACTCAGAGAATCGCCAGCGGGTTTCGCTTCTCTTCGAGCGTGCCGCGGGTGACGCCCACGCGGTTGGTGGCCTTGAGTGCCGTCCAAACGTCTCGGCCGGTCGCCACCCCCGCCATGAGGTCGCGGTAGGAGCCGATCACCTTGCCGATCGCTGCGTCGTCCTCGTCGAGCAGTTCGATGCGGAGGTGTCGCACACCCTTCGCCAGCATGGCCGGCACGGCCTCAGCGCCGCTCTGAGCGACAGAGTTGTAGAGCGTGTTGCGGCAGCCGACGTCGGCCGTGAGCGGATGCTCAACCCCGATGCGGTCCCGTAACTTCACGGCATGGTCGTCGCAGGGCCGGCCGCAGTTGGTCTTGTTGGTGCCCGGCGAGAGTACGGCGCAGAACACGCAATGCTCCATGTGAAACATCGGCATGTGCTGGTGGACGACCACCTCCAGCCACTCCGGCCGCACCGCATCGACGAGCGTGAGCAGCTGCTCTCGGTTGCAGTCGTAGGAGGCAGTCACGCGATCGCAGCCGGCGGCCATGAAGAACTCGGCCGTGCGTTCGTTGGTGACGTTGAGCGAGAAGTCGCCGACGACCGGCAGGCCCGCCGCGCGAAAAAACTGCAGGGCCGCCCAGTTGCGGACGAGCACACCGTCGGGCTCCTGCTTCGCCATCAGCCGGAAGATGCCGAGTTCGTCGGGCTTCTGGATCCGCGGCGTCGCCAAGAGAAGGGTCGCTCCGGCGGCCCGGCAGCGATCGACCGCGTCACGGTATTGGCGGATGTCGGCAAACTCCACCTGAATCCGCCGCTCGCCCATTTCCAGCACGCGACGGAGCTGATCAAGCGAGCGGACGAGGATGTGGAGCGTGGGAACGGGAGAGGCGGACGGCGGACCGTCGGCCCCGCGCGCATCCGTTCCGACAACCCCTCGCTCGCGTTCGGAGCTTCTTGATGCGGATGGTCGGAGAACGGCCTGCTCGAGGGCCGCGACGAGGTCGTGCCGCACCGCACCGAGCAGGCTGAAGGGGAGCATCGGCGAGCCGGTGATCTCGGCCATGAGATCGCGAAGCTCAAACGGCGTGCCGCCAAGCCGGCCAAGTTGGTCGCGAAGCGTCTCGACGGAAAGCGCGTGCTTGGTCGCCGCGCGGGCCGGCTCGGCCGACGCCACCTCGCACGTCGCCCCGAGGGCCGTGCGGGCCGTCACTCGCAGTGGTTCGCCCACGGCCGCCGTGACATGCAGATCGACGGGCTGCCGTCGGCGGAGACTGTCGCCCGTGAATGTCTTTCGCAGGCGGGCCGTCAGCTCCTGGTCGTCGGTCTTCCAAACCGCCTGGCCCGGCTTGAGCCGCGTCATGTCGATCGCGCCGTGGGCGAAGGTGAGTTCCACGCGGCCTTCGGCCACGGGCTCGGTCAGCGACCGGCCCGCGACAAACACTTCATACACGCGGCCGCCGGCAGCGTTGTCGCTCGTCTCGCCACAGTCGATCGCGATCCCGTCACCCCGCTTGACGCTACCCACGAGATCGACCGCCACGCGGTCGCGGCGAACTTCCGCCACGCTGCCGAGCCGCACGCCCCGCTTCGCGCTCGTCGTCGCCGGCACGAGCATCTTGTGGTCACAGCCGCGGAGCCAGCCCGGTGAGAAGCCGCGGGAGAAGGAGAGTTCCATCTCCTCGACCTCGCGGGGACTGAACGCAACCGGCCGTCCGGCAATCGCCGTGTCGATCGCCTGGCGGTAGTGCCGGGTGATGTTGGCGACGTACTCCGGCGTCTTGAGCCGGCCTTCGATCTTGAACGAAGCCACGCCCGCTTCGATGAGTTCCGGAGCCAGCGCGTAGGCGGCCAGATCCTGCGGGGAGAGCAGGTATCTCCTGTCGCCGAGATCGACGTCCTTGCCGTCACAGACGAGGTCGTACGGCAGCCGACAGGCTTGGGCGCACTGGCCGCGATTGGCGCTGCGGCCGCCGAGCGATTCGCTCGTCAGGCACTGGCCCGAATAGGCCACGCAGAGCGCCCCGTGCACGAACACCTCGAGCGGCATCGCCGTCTGCCGGCGGATCGCCGCGATCTCCTCGATGGAGAGCTCCCGCGCGACGACGACCCGGTCCATCCCCAGTTCCTCAGCCAGGGCGATTGTTTCGGCGCTCGTGAGCGTCATCTGGGTCGAGGCGTGCATCGGCAGGTTGGGCAGCCGCTCGCGGATCAACCGGGCCACGCCGACGTCCTGCACGAGCACCGCATCAACTCCCGCGTCCGCGACCGCCGCCACGGTGTGGCTAAATGCCTCGAGTTCGTCCGAGAAGACGAGCGTGTTGAGCGTGGCGTAGCCCTTGAGGCCGCGGAGGTGGAGCGTCTCCATCAGTCGGGGCAGATCCGCCAGCGTGAAGTTCGTCGCCCGAGCCCGGGCATTGAAGCCGGCGTCGAGCCCGAAGTAGACGGCGTCGGCTCCGTTTTCAATCGCCGCGCGGACGCAGTCCCAGTCGCCGGCCGGCGCGAGGAGTTCGGGGGCGGAGCGGGGCACGATGGCTGAGGCTTCTGGCATGGCTCAGGCGAGTATAGGTCAGCTTTGGACGACCTTGCTGAAACCCTTCGCAGGGCGACAATGCGTCGAGACCCGTGATCCAGACCCCATGAGGCGGCTCCACCGAGATCATCTCATGAAAAGAATCGCGTCTGCGGGACTCCTCGTCACGGCTGTCCTTGGGTTCGCCGCGCCGGTCAGCCAGGGGGCCACATTCGCCTACTCCTTCACGACGAACACCGGCTACGCGGGGGCAGGCGAGTTTTCGTACGACGCCGCCACGGCGCCTGCGGTGATCGTTGAATCAGGCAGCGGGCCAACCACCTCGCTCCTGTCGCTCTCGCTGGCGGTCTTCAGCCCGTCGAGCACGCTGCTCGACAGCGGCTCGTCCGTGATCAACAGCGTGTCGAGTAGTCCTTATCTGGGCTTCGAGTACGACACCGCGACACTCGCGCTGAGCCTGCTGGATAACAACACGACCTCGTCGGGCAATGATGTCAGTTACTTCGTCTCCAACTACGTCGATCCGGCCAACGCGCCGGTGACGCCGGGCAGCACGACGTTGAACCTGTTCTCGACGACACGCAGCACCAACGTCGCGGTATTTCTCGGATCGGCATCGCAGATCGTGGTCACGCCAGTTCCCGAACCAGCCACCACGACGGCCGCTGGAATGGCGTTGCTCGCCGTCGGCGGGCTCCTGCGCCGCTGGCGGCGGGCATTGTCCGCCGGCTGAACGACACGGGAGACACCGGCGATGCCCGGACTGCTCGACAGACAGCGGACGATCGCGCCGCCCGGCTTCAACCGCTGGCTCGTCCCCCCGGCCGCCCTCTGCATCCACCTCTGCATTGGCATGGCTTATGGGTTTTCCGTGTTCTGGCTGCCGCTGACGAGGGCGATCGGCGTCACGGCGCCAGCGGTGTGCCCCGATTCCATGGGCCTCCTCGCGAAGCTCACCACCACGACCTGCGACTGGGACAAGCCACTGCTCGGCTGGATGTACACGCTGTTCTTCGTGTTCCTCGGCTCGAGCGCGGCGATCTTCGGGAGTTGGCTGGAACGGGTTGGCCCGCGCAAGGCCGGGGTCGCTGCGGCCGTCTGCTGGTGTGGTGGCCTGGTGATCTCGGCGGCGGGCGTGTTCTGGCACCAGCTGTGGCTGCTCTGGCTGGGGGCGGGCGTGATCGGCGGCATCGGCCTCGGACTTGGCTACATCTCGCCGGTGTCGACGCTCATCAAGTGGTTTCCGGACCGCCGCGGACTCGCAACCGGCATGGCGATCATGGGATTCGGCGGTGGGGCAATGGTCGGCTCGCCGCTGGCCGACCGTCTGATGAAGCACTTCGCAGGCCCCGGCTCCGTGGGTGTCTGGCAGACGTTCCTGGCGCTGGCGGCGATCTACTTCGTGCTCATGATGATCGGAGCCTTTGCCTACCGCGTTCCTCCGGAGGGCTGGTCACCGCCCGGCTGGTCCTCCCAGGGAATGGCGGCGGCCGCGCGGCAAAGATCGCTCTCGGCCGCTGAGGCCTGCCGCACTCCCCAGTTCTGGCTGCTGTGGCTCGTGCTCTGCCTCAATGTGTCAGCCGGCATCGGCGTGATCGGGATGGCGTCGCCGATGCTGCAGGAGATCTTCGGTGGCCGACTGCTCGGGATCGATGCCTCGTTTGACGATCTCGATGCCGCGCAACTCGGCAGGGTGGCCGCCATTGGTGCGGGCTTCACCGGGCTACTCAGCCTGTTCAATATTCTGGGGCGGTTCTTCTGGTCGGCGCTCTCCGACTGGCTCGGTAGGAAGACCACCTACGCATTGTTCTTCCT
>QWPO01000168.1 GCA_003669255.1 Planctomycetota bacterium
AGAACGTCCTCCCCCTTCCCTCCTCGCTGATCGCGGCCGACGTCATTCATGGCGGTTATGGTAGTCGGCGCCCGAACCGCACGGGCTGGCGCGTCCAAGAACGACCCGCCCTCACACCCCGACCGCCGCCTGAGCGGAGGCCTCCACTTGCCCGACGAGTTTGTCCTGATCGACGCAGTCGGCCGCGATCCAGCCCGACATCAACACCATGGGCATTCCCGGCCCCGGGTGCGCCGAGCCACCGGCAAGGTAGAGCCCCTCGACGTCGGGCGAGCGGTTGGCCGGCTTGAACGCGCCGAGATACTTCCCGTGACTCGCGAGGCCATAGATCGCGCCATCGAGCACGTGGTAGCGGTCGTTGATGTCCTGCGGCGTGAGGGCCCGCTCAAACACGATGTGCTTCTCGAGATCCTTCATGCCTGCGGTCCGCTCGAGCTTGCGGATGATCGTGTTGCGGTATTCGGGCAGCATCTTCTTCCAGTCATGGTGCGGCCGGAGGTAGGGCGTGTGCACCAAGACGTAGAGCGCCTCGCCACCGGGGATCGCCACTTCCGGCTCCGTGACCGCCGGGGCGCAGACGTAGCAGGTCGGATCTGGAGCTGGCTCGCCGCGGCGGTAGATCGCCTCGAACTCCTCGTGGGGATCCTGCGAGAAGACGAAGTTGTGATGGATCAGCTGCTCGTACCGTTTGTCGAGGCCGAGGTAGAGCACCACGCCCGAGCACGCTGGCTCGTACTTCCGGCGGCCGAGAAACTTCCGCTGCGGCTGGCCGTTGAGGAGCTCGCGGTGGGTGCGGACGCTGTCGGAGTTGCTCACGACGACCGCCGCGGGAATCGTCTCGCCAGCGGCCGTCTCCACACCGCGGACCTTGCCGTTCTCGACGATGACCCGCCGAATCGGGGTGTTGGTGCGGATGTCGACGCCAAGGTCCACCGCGAGGCTTGCCAGCGCCCGTGGGACCGCGCCGGTGCCGCCCCGCGGATACCAGACGCCGTCGTTCGACTGCATGTGGGCGATGCCACAGAGCACGGCGGGCGACTGCTCGGGACAGCTGCCGACGTATTGGGTGTAGTGGTCGAGCATCTGCGCCGCCCGGGCGTCGGGCACGTACGACCGCACTGTGCCGGCCACGCTGTGACCGGGCCGCATCCCCATCAGTTCCTTGAGGAAGCCGACCGAGAAACTCTTGCGGACGTTGACCATGTCGCGCATGCCGCCGACGCTTCGCCAGAAGAAGAACTCGTCGGAGAGCCGGTGGAGCCGTTGCGAGAGGGCCATGAACCGGCCATAGCCGTCGCCCGATCCCGAACCAGGGGCAAACTCGTCGAGCGTGGCTCGCATCGACGGCACGTCGGCGACGAGGTCGAGCGTGGTCCCGTCTTCGAAGAAGCTCCGCCACTGTGGGTCGAGCGGCACGAGGTCGAGATACTTCTCGAGGTCGCGGCCCGCCTCGGCGTAGATCCGCTTGAGCACCCGCGGGATCGTCAGGATCGTCGGCCCCATGTCGAAGCGGAATCCCTGCTCGGAGAGCACCGCCGCCTTCCCACCAACCCACGGGTTCTTGTCGCAGAGCGTCACGGCATAGCCGCGGGCCGCGAGCGTGCAGGCGGCGGCGAGACCGCCAAGTCCGGCCCCGACCACCACCACCCGGTTGTCACCCCGCGTCTGCCTCGTCATGCCTCTCGCTCCATCTGCTCGTGGTGGTCGTGTCCGGGAGTGCTCGCTGCCGCGTCAGACTGCGGCGGTCTTCTGGTGGCCTGCCTTGGCTGCGTGCCGGCCTCGCCGGGGTCGCACCGCCGAGCCGTCGAGGCCGAGATCGCCGAGCAGCAGGTCTGAGGTGATCCGCGCCGACGAGTAGATCACGGGCAGCCCGCTGCCGGGATGCGTGCCGCCGCCGACGAGGTACATCCCCTCCACGTCCTCAAACCGGTTGTGCGGCCGCATGTGCAGCATCTGGCCGAGGTCGTGGGAGAGGTTGAACGTCGCGCCACGGTAGATCTCGTAGTCGTCCTGCCAGTCGTCGGGCGTGATCATCTTCTCGTAGCGAATCCGCTCGCGGACGCCGCCGATCCCGACCCGCTCGAGCTGGTCGAGGGCCACCTCGCGGAAGCCCGCCGCCTCCCGCCGCCAATCGACGTTGGGATGCCGATGGGTGGTGGGAATCAGCAGATAGAGCGTGCTCATCCCAGGGGGCGCGAGCGTGGAATCGGTGACGCCGGCGTTTTGCACGTACATCGAGGGGTCGCGGGAGAGGGCATGGCGGTGCTCGATGTCGGCGAGGTTGTCCCGGTAGTTCTCCGAGAGATAGATGTTGTGGTGTGCCACGTCGTCGTAGCGGCCCTCGATGCCGAGGTAGAGCATGAACGTCGAGCAGGAAAACCGCCGTGAGGCGATCTTTTTGTCGTTCCAGCGGCGACGGATCGCATCGGGCACCAATCGCGTCATCGTGCGGGCGAAGTCGGCGTTCACGACCGTCGCGTCGGCCGCATACTCGCCGCGCGACGTCTTCACGGCCGTGATCCGCCGCCCGGCGAAGGCCAGCGACTCGACCGGCTCCTCGTAGCGGATCTCGACGCCCATCTCCGTGGCGATCCGCGCCATGGCCTCCGACACCGCGCCGCAGCCGCCGATCGGATGGAAAACGCCGTGCTCGTATTCGAGGAACGAGAGGATCGAGAACAGGCTCGGGCACTTGAAGGGCGACATGCCCAGATACTTCGACTGGAACGTGAATGCCAGTCGGATCCGCTCGTCGCTGAAGAAGGTGCCGAGTTCGGCGTCGAGGCTCCGCCACGGCTTGAGCATTGGCACGAGCTTGATCAGCTCGGGGCTCGCGAGGTCGAGCCAGCTCTGGAACGGCTGCTCGAGGAACGGCGCAAACCGCTCGAACTTGGCCCGCGTGCTCTCCATGAACCGGGTGAAGGCCCCGCGGTCGGCGGACGAGAATCGCGAGACTTCCGCCTCCATCCGGGCGATGTCGGGCGTGCAGGAGAGTTCGCCGCCGGCGCCGAAGATCAAGCGGTACTGCGGGTCGAGGCGGACCATCTCGACCTCCTGCCGCAGTTCGCGACCGCAGGTCTGGAAAATCTCCTCGAGCACCCGCGGGTAGAGGAAGAAGGTGGGGCCGAGATCGAACTTGAAGCCCTCGGGCGTGGCGATCGTGCTGGTACGCCCGCCGGGCACCGCGAGCCGCTCGAGCACGCGCACCCGAACGCCCGACTGGGCCAGGAGCATTGCTGTGGCGAGGCCGCCCGGACCGGCTCCGATGATATTGACGGTCGGCGACATCCTGGCCCTTCCACCATGCCGGGCCGGAACGCACGTCCCTGCCGCGTCGGTGATGACCCGTACTATAGGTGTCACCGGGGGAGGGTCAAGAAACGCGGGAAGTCGTCAGTACGGGATGTAGTAGGCGGAGCGAACCGGCCGCAGGCCACCGAACAGCCCCCGGCGATAGAGGGGCACGGCGACAGCTGCAGGGGCATAGTAGGCAGCGACAGGCTGTGCCACGACTTCGCTGACCACCGGTGAATAGGCCGTCGTCGGAGCGTAGTACGACGTGACGGCCACGGGCGCGGCCGGCGCGTACCCTGCCGTGTAGACCGGCGCGTAGCCTGCGGTATAGACCGGCGCGTAGCCCGCAGTGTAGGCCGGCGCGTAACCGGCCGAGTATGCCGGCGCGTAGGCGGATGTCACCGCGACGGCCGACGTCGTCGCGACCACGGGTGGCGAAAAGGCGGTCACCGCGGCATAGTTGCCGGCGGGCGTGTAGTTGGAAACGTAGGTGGGCGCCGCGACGTAGGCGGGCGCGGCGACGACCGGCCGGTAGGCGCCGTAGTAGACGACCTGCGCATGGGCCGTGCCGCACGCGAGCACGGCGAGGCACGGAACGACCTGGGACAGCAGGCATCGCAGCAGGGAACTCATGGGATCAAAGGTCCTTTCCGGAGCGGCGAACGGGCCGCGACGGAGGCCACCCCGTCGCCGAGCATTCGATTCTTACGCCGCTCATCGAGGATACGTTCGATCGGGTTGGCCTTGCAAACTGCCCTCAAACTCTGACATTTTGCCCGTGAACTTGGCGAAGCGGCGACCACTGGGGGGCGGAAATACCGTCTCCTCCGGGATCGCGGCCCCCAAGCCTTCGGAGGCGACACCTTGGACACCGCGGCCTCGACCTCCGCCTCTTCCGCTGCGATCGGTCACGGCCGCCGCGGATTCACCTCGCTGCTCGTCGTCCGCGGGCTGACGCTCGTGAACGACCATGCGCTGAAGTGGCTGGCCATCGGACTCGGCAAGCGGCTGGTGGATCAGGGCAACGTCTCGCTCGTGCTCACGATCGGGCTCGTCGGGCTGTCCCTGCCCTACGTGCTCTTCTCGTGGCTGGCAGGGTCGCTCGCGGACCGACACTCGAAAACGTCGGTCGTCCGCTGGTGCAAGGCGGCCGAGGTGCTGATCGCGGTGGCGGCCACGGCGGTGCTCGGCTTCGGCCTGAGCGAAGGTAAGGAGTGGCTGGGGCTGCCGACGGGCTTGTGGCTGCTCCTTGGAACGGTGATCGCGATCGGCACGCAGGCCGCGGTGATGACGCCGTCGATCGTCGGCGCGATTCCCGAACTCGTTCCGCCGGCGCGGCTGGCGAGTGCCAACGGACTATTTTCGCTGGTGTCGCTCGTCGCCGTGCTCACAGGCACGGCCGCCGGCAACTGGGTGGCCGACGCCACACCTCTGGCCCGAGAGGCCTCGGCCTGGGCACGCGGTTTTCCCACTGGCGTGCTGCTCGGAGGCACGGCGATTGCCGGACTCATTGCAGCGATATGCCTGCCGCGACTGGCCGCCGCGGCGCCGCACGCACCGCCTGCCTGGAACGCGTTGGCCCGCACCTGGACCGACCTTGGCCTCCTCGCCCGCCAGCCCGAACTCGCCGCGGCCGCCGCCGGGATCGTCTTCTTCTGGGCGATTGGCGCCGTGGCCCAGGCCAACGTCGACCAGTTCGCCACCGAGGCGGGAGCCACCTCGCAGGCCCAGGTGGTGCCGCTCTTGGTGGCGCTGGTGGCCGGCATTGGCGTGGGGAGCGTGGTGACCGGGAAACTGGCGACCCGGCCTGCCGGGGCCGACCCACGCGTCGATCTTGGATTCGTGCCGCTTGGCGGCGTGATCATGGCCGTCGCGTTCGTGGCGCTCGCGTTCACCGGAGGCCGCTTCCTCGACGGCGGGGGAACGGCGTGGGGGCCGCTCCTTTGGCTCGTGGTGCTCGGCTTCGGGGCAGGCATGTTTGACGTGCCGCTCGAGACTTCCATGCAGGCCAAGAGCCCGCCGGATCGTCTCGGTGGCGTGCTTGCGGCCACCAATCTCCTGCTCTTTAGCGGCATGTTTCTGGCGTCGCTCGGCTATGGCGGGCTGCGGGCACCGCTCGGCCCCGGTGGTGCTCCGCTGCTGTCAGCCCGGGCGATCTTTGCGATCTTCGCCGTGCTCTCGCTGGGGGCTGCGGCCGTCGCCGTGTGGTGCGCGCCGCGGGCGACGCTGCGGCTGTTCGTGGCCTCGATCGTCCATGCAGGGTGGCGATTCCGCGTGCGCGGGATCGAGAACATTCCGGCGACTGGTCCGGCCGTCCTCGTCGGTAATCATCTCTCCTGGCTCGACGGATTCCTGCTGCCGATGTCGAGCCCACGGCCGGTCCGGATGGTGGTCTATGGACCGAACATCAAGGGTCGATTCCTGCGAATGCTCTCCGACCAATGGCGGTTCATCCTCTTTGATCCGCGTCCCAAGTCGATCGGCACGGCGCTCAAGACGATTCAGTCGGGCCTTGCCGACGGCGACGTGGTCGGCATCTTCTGCGAGGGGGGCATCTCGCGGACGGGCCAACTGCTCGGCTTCAAACGTGGGCTGGAGTGGCTGCTCGAAAAGGTGGAGTCGCCGATCGTGCCCGTCTCGATCGACGGGCTCTGGGGGAGCCGGCTGTCGTTCTCGGAAGGCTGCTTCTTCACGAAGTGGCCCCGGCTCTGGCGAAGACCGGTCACCGTCACGTTTGGCCGTGCCCTCCCCGCCGGCACCCGCACCGACATGGCCCGCCTGGCCCTCCAGGAGACGGCCGCCGGGGCGGTCGCGCAACGGCTCGATCCCCATGCTGCCACGGCCGAGGCCTTCGACGGCTGCTGCATGGTGCGGCGAACCGACCGACTCGTCGCCTCGCTCGCCCCGGGCTGTCCGCTCCACGACTCGCTCGGCCTGCATGGCGGCCGGCTGCTCGGGATCCGGGCCACGGTGCTCGACGCCAACGCTCCGGCCAACGCGGTTGCCGCGGCCCTCGCCCGCGAGAAGGCGACCATCTGGCTGGCGGAAATCGAGCAGGCGCTCGCCCTCGCTGGCCAGCCTGAGGCGTCGGCCGGCCTCGCGGCGCACCTCGCCGCCGTGGTGCTGCCCATTGGGTCGTTGGCCGAGTTGCCGCGGGCCCGCGAGGCGATCGCGGCCTTCCGCGAGGCCTCTGGCATCGAGCCAGTCGTGGCCTACGCGCCGCCGGAGGTGGGCGGCCTCGTGGCAATGAACACGCCGGCAAAGCGGATTGAGTGGGACCACGAAACGATCAACCGTCCCGAAACTGTCGGCCGCGTCGTCAACGGGGTCGTGGTCTGGCCCCAGGCCGGAATGCGCCACCCACTGGGGCTTGCGTCGCTGGCGGCCGAGGGCATCCCCGACGATGCCACGGCCACGCTGGCGATCGCCGCAACAGGCGCAAAAGTGGCCCTCCTTACCGACGCGTTTGACGTCGACAAGGACGGGTTTCTGATCCCCAAGGCCTGACACCCCGCCGGTGAGGGGTGGAGCGATTTGCCCCAGGGGGTGGGGCGAATTGCCCCAGGGGTGGAGCGAATCGCTCCACCCCTGCATCTGCATCAAGCGAGGTGCAAACCACGTTGGACACTTGTTTTCAATGGGTTTTCAGCTTTTTCCCAAAAAACTCTCGAAATGGCACGCGGCTTGCGGGGGTGTCAGGCGTCAGGTTGACATCACACCGCCTCTGAGACCCTCTCATGATTTCCCTCCGCCGTCTGCCCGGTTCGCTCGCTTCTGCCCTCGCCCTGTCCGCACTCGCCGCTGGCGTCGTCGCGAGGGGTGAGGTGATCTTCAACACGTTTGATCCGACGCCGCCGCCCACCGTCAACAACGACGGTTACGTGACCATGTCTGCGGCGAACAACTACTGGCAGAGTCAGGCGTTCACGACGGGCGGTTCGGCGACGGCGATCGATAA
Source organism: Planctomycetota bacterium (assembly GCA_003669255.1). Lineage (GTDB taxonomy): Bacteria > Planctomycetota > Planctomycetia > Pirellulales > UBA1268 > QWPN01. Next base: position 7,253 of record QWPO01000168.1, read on the forward strand.
AATCACCTTCGATATGCAAACTTTTGGGTCTGCTTTCGAAATCGGCCTTTACGCGAGCAGTGGTACCGCACCAAACCTGACGTCTCTGATCGGCAGTATCTACAACCAAGGGTCCGGTGCATTTGCTGGCCCTCTTGTGGCCACGTTTTCAGCGATCAACCTTAATGCATCCACCGAGTATTGGGTCGTCGCCAAGCGGACCGGTGGAGCCAACGATTTGCTGTGGGGTTATACGAACGATCTCAGTGGCTTGGATAACGCCTACACGAGCGACAGCGGAACCAGTTGGACAACGAGCACTTCGTCGCCCATGCGGATGAAAGTGGAGGCCGTCCCCGAACCGCCGGCGATCGTGCTCTCGGGCATCGGCCTCGCGTCGGCGATGTATGCCTTCCGACGGCGCCGCGGCTGAGACGGGCGGGCAGCGAGTTCCAGTCGGCTCGCACTCGCCACGCACCCGTCCAAGCCCAACGCCGTGAGGCGTGGGGTGAACCGCCAACGGACGCCGCGTCCAACGTGAGGCGCCCGAGGCCTTACGGCCTTCGGCTTGTACGGCACGAACTCCTGTCCAAGCCCAACGCCGTGAGGCGTGGGGCGAACCGCCAACAGACGCCGCGTCAAGCATGGGACACCCGAGGCCTTACGGCCTTCGGCTTGTACGGAACGAACTCCTGTCCAAGCCCAACGCCGTAAGGCGTGGGGCGAACCGCCACCAAACGCCGCGTCCGGCATCGGACACCCGAGGCCTTACGTCCTTCGGCTTGTACGACACGGGGATCAGCGAGGGGTTGCCCGAGACAGAAGCTCGTCAGGGCGGCGTTTTTTTCGAACCTTGGTGTTCGCCGCGGTGTGCGGTATGGTTGAGCAGACGCACCCCTAGCTCAATTGGATAGAGCATCGGTCTACGGAACCGAAGGTTGCTGGTTCGAGCCCAGCGGGGTGTATTTCCGTTCGACTGCGGCGGTTTTGCCCGTCGCTCCATCCGCGAGGTTGCCCCATGGCCACCGACGCCCGCTCCGCGGATTCTCAGGTCGCCCCTCTGGCGTCTGCTGTCCACCCGCCCGCCAAGCTGGGCTACCGGGAGTATTGCTGCTTCCCCGACGACGGTCGGCGGCACGAGATCATCGACGGAGACCACTACGTGAATCCAGCTCCATCCACGTATCACCAAACCGTCTCCCGCCGGCTTCAGCACCAGCTCTACACGCAGATCGAACTGACTGGCCGCGGCGTCGTCTACAACGCACCGGTGGATGTCCAACTCACCGACCACGACATCGTCCAGCCCGATCTCGTCGTCGTACTCACATCCCGCATGCAGATGATCACGCCCACCAAGATCAAGGGCGTGCCCGACCTGCTCGTCGAGATTCTCTCGCCATCGACCGCGTCCAACGATGCCACGCTCAAGAAGCAACTCTACGAGCGGGTCGGCGTGGCGGAATACTGGATCGTGGACCCAGACAATCACACGGTTGAGCAACTCGTGCTCGCGGATGGCCGCTACGAGCGGCGGCCCGCGGCCGACGCCATCCCGCTATCGATCCTCGAGGGAGTGGCCGTCCGGCTCGCAGACGTCTGGTGAGCGGATGATCCGGGTGAAGGATTTCCCGCAGGATGCCATCCTGCGGCTACGTCAGGGCCTGCCGCCTCTTTGTAGGTGCAGGTTGTCAACCTGCACGTGATTCAGGGTCGACGGTGATTCCCGCAGGATGCCATCCTGCGGCTACGGGGGCCACGGACTGCCCTTGGGGGCTCGGCCCTGGCCCCGCTACCCTCTCGGCATGGCCGCCCCGCGTTCCGTGCCGCAGCATGCCCCTGACGAGACCGCCGCGCCGCCCGTCCCGAAGGGTGTCGAGCGGGTGGTCGGCTTCGACCCGGGGCTCAACGTCACCGGCTACGGCGTCGTCGAATGCCACGGCGCCAACGTCCGCCTTGTGGAAGCTGGCACCGTCAAATCGCGGGGCGAAACACTCGAGGAGCGGCTCTTCACGATCCACGCGGGCGTTCGCGAGGTGATCGAGGCGTGCAAGCCCACCGCGATGGCGATCGAGCAAGTCTTCTCCCACGCCAAGTTTCCGAAGACGGCGATCTTGCTCGGCCATGCCCGGGGGGTGATCTGCCTGGCCGGCGTGCAGGCGGGCCTCGCCGTGCACCACTATCTGCCCAACCGAGTGAAGAGCACGCTCTGCGGCTCGGGTCATGCCGGCAAGGAACAGATGCAGGCGGCCGTGCAGCGAGAACTCGGCCTCGCGGCGAGGCCCGAACCGGCCGACGCCGCCGACGCCCTCGGTGTGGCCCTCGCCGACTACCACCTTCGCCTCCGGCCGCTGTTCTTCGGCACGGGCGTTGTCCGCATCAGGAGCAGCCGGGCCTGACGCCCGAGACCTTCCCATGATCACCAAAATCTCCGGCACCCTCGACCGGATCAACTACTCGTCCAACTGCATCGAACTGGCAGTCGGGCCGGTCGTCCACGAAGTGCTCGTCACAGAACTCGTCCGCCGCAGCCTGCAGACGAAGCTTGGCCAGAGCGTCACGCTCCACACCATGGAGTTTCTGGAAGGCACCCCGGGCCGCGGCAACCTCGTGCCCCGGCTCGTCGGCTTCCTCTCCGAGGTGGAGAGGGAGTTTTTCGACCTGATCTGCGAGGTGGACGGTGTCGGGGTCCGCAAGGCCCTCCGCGCGATCATCCGCCCGGTCGGCGAGATCGCCACGGCCATCGACGAACAAGATGCCAAAGCCCTGGCCACGCTTCCCGGCATCGGCGCCGCCACTGCCGAACGGATGATCGCCAAGCTCCGCCGCCGGATGCCGAAGTTCGCGTTGCTGATCGCCCGCGAGGCCCCGGGTGAAGGGGGCACTGCCAAGGCCGACGACGTGTTCGGCGAGACCTTCGAGGTGCTCCGCTCGCTGGGCCACTCCGACTCCGACGCCCGCCGCCTTGTGGACGCTCTCCGGGCCGACAAGAAGAAGCCGAAGGACGTCCAAGAAGCCCTCGAGGCGATCTACCGCCAGCTCCACAAGCCGCGGTAAGGCAAAGCGGCGAATCCACGCGGCACGAGGAAGCCCCGAGCGCGATGCGCTGCTGTTGTGCACAGGTTAACAACCTGTGCTACGAGAGGGCAGCGAGGGGCTGCCCGTGCCCGGGAGCCGGCGTTGCTGGTCGAGCGAAGCCACGATGGCGTAGCGAGAGCAGCATCGAGCGAGCGTAGGGCAGGATGTTGGGAGCCGGACTGCGTCCGGCGACCGTAAGCCGGAGCCGACGCCGGGACGGCGGCGATGGCGCGAAGGCCGCATGCCCGTAGTGAGCGTCCGGCGACGGGCATGGGCAGCCCCTCGCGGAAGGTGGCCCAGAAAGGCACACAGGTTGAAAACCTGTGCTACGAGCGCCGCGACACACGAGGGCCACGGCCGGTCGGCTTCCACGTGCCGCCCGGGATCGGCTACCCTGTGAACCGGTGAACAGCATGGAATCCTTCCGCCAGCCCAGCATTCAGGGTCCCCCTGCGGACGACGCCCCGCCGGAAGACCGCGCGCTGCGGCCGCAGCGGATGGAGGAGATGATTGGCCAGCGGGCCGTGCACGAGCGGCTCATGATCGCGATCGATGCGGCGCGGAAGCGGGGCGAGTCGCTCGGCCACATCCTCCTCGATGGGCCGCCCGGCCTCGGCAAGACAACGTTTGCCACCTGCATCCCGCGGGAACTCGGCACCACGCTCCAGATCGCCAGCGGCGCGGCCCTGGCGGCTCCCAAGGATCTGCTGCCCTACCTCACCAATGCCGCCGAGGGCTCGGTGCTCTTCATCGACGAGATCCACCGACTGCCGATTGCGGTGGAGGAGTTTCTCTCCCCGGCGATGGAGGATTTCCGGATCGACATCACGCTCGGCGACGGTGTGGCAGCCCGCACGATCAATATGCCGCTGCGGCCGTTCACGCTCGTGGGGGCGACCACGCGAGCCGGCCTCATCTCGGCTCCGCTCCGCGACCGGTTTGTGATCCGGGAACACCTCGACTACTACTCGCCCGCCGAACTCGCGGCGATCGTGCATCGGTCGGCCGGCAAACTCGCGATGCCGATGGACAACGAGACGGCCGACGAGATCGCCCACCGCAGCCGCGGCACGCCCCGCCTGGCCAACAACCGACTGCGGTGGATTCGCGACTTCTCCACAAGCCGGGCCGACGACCAGATGAGCGTGGGCATCGCCCGCACCGCACTGGAGATGCAGGGGATCGACGAACTCGGCCTCGACGGCTTCGACCGCAAGTATCTGGAGACGATCCAGCGGGTGTTTGCCGGCGGGCCAGTGGGGATCGAGGCGATCGCCCACACGATGAGCACCGCCTCGGACACGCTCGAGGACGACGTCGAGCCCTACCTCCTGCGGTGCGAGTTGATCGTCCGTACGCCGCGTGGCCGGCGGCTCACCGCCAAGGGCGACGAGCACCTCGGCGCCCCGCCCAAGGCCAGCCAGAGCAAGCTTTTTTGATGGATTTTTCTGCGGCGGATTGACCGTCCCCCCGACCCGCGGCTAGTCTTTGGGGCTCCCCCGACCACAGTTCAGGTGATTTCATGGCCGTCCCGAAGCGACGTCAGTCGAACCAGAAGACCCGCTCCCGCCGGGCGCACGACTTCCTCACGCCCCGGCAGCTGACGTTCTGCTCGACCTGCGGCAAGGCCGTGCCGACGCACCGGGTCTGCGGCACCTGCGGTTCCTACATGGGCAAGACGGTCATCAAGACCGGCGACGAAGCCTGACCCGCGAGGTGAGCTGCGTGGGCGACGCGACCAACGCCAGCGAGGCTGCCACGCCCGCGATCGTCTTTCCGGGGCAAGGGGCGCAGTCGGTCGGCATGGCTGGCGATTGGGTCGAAGCCTGCCCGCAGGCGACCGAACTCTTTGCCCGCGCCTCGGCGATCCTCGGCTACGACCTGTTCGCCGTCTGTCGCAGCGGTCCTTCCGACCGACTCAATACCACCGCCATTAGTCAGCCGGCGATCCTCGTGACGAGCCTTGCGGCCCTCGAAGTGCTCCGCAGCCGCGGCGGCCATCCGCTCGACGCCGCGAGGATCACCGCCGGGCTCTCGCTCGGCGAGTACACGGCGCTGGTGTTCGCCGGGGCGATCGGCTTCGACGACGCCGTGCGGCTCGTGGACGTCCGCGGCCGGGCCATGCAGGAATGTGCCGAGCAGCGGCCCGGCACCATGCTCGCAGTGCTCGGCGTCGACCGCGACAAGCTTGTGGCCTTGTGCGACGAGTGCCGCGGAGGCGATGTCCTCGAGGTGGCCAATGTGCTCTGCCCTGGCAACATCGTCGCCTCCGGCTCGAAAGACGCCTGCGGGCGGCTCGAGGCCGCCGCCATGGCCGCCGGGGCCATGAAATGCGTGCCGCTCGAAGTGGCCGGCGCCTTCCATACCGCGCTCATGCAGCCCGCCGTCGAGCGGCTCACGGCCGCCCTCGCGGCGGCGGAGTTCCGGCCCCCGCGGATTCCGGTCGTCAGCAACGTCGATGCCAAGCCGCACACTGATCCGGCCGAAATCAAGGCTCTGCTGGCGCGGCAGGTGGTCGGTGTTGTCGAGTGGAACGCCTCCATGGCATACATCCTCTCGACTGGAGTGCGTTCGATCTGGGAAGTCGGTCCCGGACGCGTGCTCCGTGGACTGATGAAGCGGATCGACCGGAGCGTCGCCTGTTCGGGCGTCTTCGACTGACCGATCCCGGGTACGGCTCACTGGCTGACCGACTTCACTGGCTGACCGACTTCACCGGCTGACAAGGAGAAACGGACCATGGCTGACGAGTCTGCGCAGACGGGCCCCAAGCGGTTGAACGTTGACCTCAGCGGCCAGGTGGCCCTCATCACGGGTGCCTCCCAAGGCCTCGGCCGCGCCATCGCCGAGACGCTGGCCGCGGCCGGCGCGACCGTCGCCCTCGCCGCCCGCTCGGCCGACAAACTCGCCCAGGTGGCCGCCGGCATCCGCGCAGCGGGCGGCAAGGCCGAAGAGGTTCCCTGCGATGTTTCCAAGGCCGAGGAGGCCCAGCGGGTCGTCGAAGCCGTGGTCGAAAAATGCGGCCGGATCGACATCCTCGTCAACAACGCGGGCGTGACCCGCGACACGCTCCTGCCGCGGATGAGCGACGAGGAGTGGGACACCGTGCTGGACACGAATCTCCGCGGGCCGTTCCTGTTCATGCGGGCGGCCAGCCGGCCGATGATGCAGCAGCGGTATGGCCGGATCGTGAACGTGGCCAGCGTGTCGGGCCTGATCGGCAACCCGGGGCAGGCCAACTACTCGGCCTCGAAGGCCGGGCTCGTGGGCCTCACCAAGACCGTCGCCAAGGAACTCGCCGGCCGGAAGATCACCGTCAACGCCGTGGCGCCGGGCTTCATCGCCAGCGATATGACCGCTGCCCTTGGGCCGGTGCTGCTCGACGAGGTGAAGAAGCGGGTGCCGGCCAAGCGGCTCGGCGAGGCCTGGGAAATCGCCGAGGCGGTGCTGTTTCTCGCCGCCCCTTCGAGCGGCTACATCACGGCCCAGACCCTCGTCGTCGACGGCGGCATGATCGGCTGATCCAGCGATCTCGAGGCCAGTCGGTTCCGACACAGGTTGAAAACCTGTGCTACGGCAGATCAGCGAGGGGCTGCCCGTGCCCCGGGAGCCGGCGTTGCTGACGAGCGCAGCCAGGATGGCGGAGCGACGTCAGCATCGAGCGAGCGGAGGCAGGATGCCGCAGCGAGCGTCCGGCGACGGGGCGCGGGCAGCCCCTCGCGGCGTCCCGACGGCCCGATCGCCCGGGTTTTCCCGGGCTGGACACTGGCGGTCGGGAACGGGTATATCTTCCCCGACAACCCAGGTAAGGTGCGCAGCCTCGGAGGGCTGCCGCCGGTTACGTTAGAACGCCCTACCCCGCTCGCCGCCCACATGCGGTCGGCAGCCGGGCCCCAGGAGGATTCACAAGGTGGCTTCAGTTCAAGAGCGAGTGATCGACATCGTGGCGTCACAACTCGGCGTGAGCAAGGAACAGATCACGCCCGAAACGTCATTCATCAAGGATCTGGGTGCCGACTCGCTCGATACCGTCGAGTTGGTGATGGAACTCGAGGAAGAGTTCGAGATCAACATTCCGGACGATGCGGCCGAAAAGATTCAGACGGTCGGCCAGGCGGTCGAGTTCATCGAAAAGAACCAGTCGTGATCGTCTGATCGCGAAGCACGGACGGCGGAGCGACGGAATGAAGCGAAGGGCGGTTGTCACCGGCGTGGGAGTAGTGACCTCCCTGGGCCGGAAGGTCGACGTGTTCTGGGATCGGATTGTGCGCGGCGACAGCGGCGTCGGCCCGATCACGCTGTTTGACGTCTCAGGCTACCGGGTGCAGTTCGGCGGCCAGGTGCACTGGGAGCCTGAGAACGAGGACATCTGCACCGCGAAGGACCTCAAGCGGCTCGATCGCTTTACGCAGTTTGCGATCGGTGCCGCCAAGGACGCGGCCGCGGATTCGGGTATCGACTTCTCCAAGGAGGAGCCGTACCGCTGCGGCGTGGTGATCGGCTCCGGCATCGGTGGCCTCTGGGAGTTCGAGACCCAGGAGGAGCGAATGCTCCACAAGGGCATCGACAAGGTCTCGCCGTTTACGATTCCGAAGCTGATGGTCAACTCGGCCAGCGGCCACGTGTCTGCCCTCTACGGGGCCAAGGGCCCCAACTTCGCGGTTGCCACGGCCTGCGCCAGCGCCGCCAACTCGATCGGCAGCGCCCTGCGGGCGATCCAGTACGGTGATGCCGACGTGATGATCACCGGGGCGAGCGAGGCTGCGCTCACACCGATCGGCCTCGCTGGCTTCCAGAACATGCGGGCCCTGTCGTTCCGCGGCGACGCGCCGCAGCAGGCAAGCCGGCCGTTCGACGTCGACCGCGATGGCTTCGTGCTCGCCGAGGGAGCCGGCGTGATCGTCATCGAGGAACTCGAGCACGCCCGCCGGCGCGGTGCCCGCATCTACGCGGAACTCAAGGGCTACGGGGCCAGCGGCGACGCCGGCCACATCACGCAACCCGACGAGGAGGGGCGCGGCGGAGCCCATGCGATGACCATGGCCCTTCAGGATGCCGGCATCGGCCCCGAGGTCGTGGACTACATCAACGCCCACGGCACCAGCACCCCGCTCGGCGACGTGGCCGAGACCAAGGCCGTGAAGCGGGTGTTCGGCGGACACGCGAAGCGGTTGGCGATCTCCAGCACGAAGAGCCATCTCGGCCACACGCTGGGCGCCAGCGGCGACATCGAGGCGGTCGTCTGCTCTCTGACGATCAGCCGCGGCGTGATCACCCCCACGATCAACCTCGACACGCCCGACCCCGAGTGCGACCTCGACTACGTGCCGAAGGTCGCTCGGGATGCGAAGGTCGATGTCGCGATGAGCAACTCGTTTGGGTTTGGCGGCCACAACGGGAGCCTGGTGTTCGCCCGCATCTGACCAACGCGGCGGGCACCGTCATTTCCTCACGCGGGAGGCATCGGCCATGGATCGATCCCCGCCTGACCTGCTCCTCTCGCGAAGGATCCTCCTCGCGGTCGCGCTCGTGCTGCCGGCTGCGGCGGCAGTCGGCCAGATTCCAGCCACGTCAGGCCAGGTCTGGAAGACCTACGACATCGCGGCCTATGTGAAGCAGGCCGGCGAGGGTAGCCAGCGGCACGTGGTCGACTGGATTCTTCAGGAGACCGGCTACCCCGCCTGGCACGGCGACGCGCCCGCGTCGCTCTCGGCCGACAGCCAGACGCTCTCCTGCTTCCACGGCCCCGCCATGCAGGCGAAGGTGGAAGACATCGTGGCGAGGTTCGTCGACGACGCCGCCACGCCGCACCGCTTCAGCGTCCGGGTGATCGGGCTCGACGGCCCCGGCTGGCGGGCCGACGCCCGGCCCGCACTCGTCGCCATCCCGGCTGCCACTCCGGGCGTGCAGGCCTGGATCGCGCCCCGCGAGACCGCCGCCGCCGTGCTCGCCCGGCTCCGGTCGCGGTCAGACTGTCACGAACTGCCCACCGGCCCGGTGCTGGCCGCCAACGGTCTGCCCGCCACGCTCTCCGGCGGCCGCAAGCAACCGTACGTGCAGGACATTGCCCCGCGGCCCGACGTCTGGCCGGGGTGGCAGATGCAGTCGTCGACCTGCGATGAAGGACTCGCGATCGACATTCAGCCCCTGCTCACCCGCGACCGGACCGCCGTGGAGGCGGTCGTCCGCTGCCGGATCGACCAACTCGAACGGATGGCGCAGGTGTCGCTCGCCTCGCCGGTCAACCAGCAGCGGGTGCAGGTGGAGGTGCCGCAGGTGGCGGCCGTGAGGGTGGGCGAGCGGTTCCGCTGGCCGGCCAACCAGACCCTGCTCATCGGGCTCGGGTTGGTGCCGTGGCCCGTGCCCGCACAGAATGTGGCGGCTGTGTCGCTGCTGACCGACGATAAGCGGTGCGACGTGGTGATCGTGGTCGAACCGAGGCTCGGCGGCGGCCCTTGAACGTCGCGACGAATAGACCAAGGCCCGACCGGGCCGGAACATGACAGAGGATGCGCGCATGAGTGGAGCGGCTGACCGTAGGGTGGTGATCACGGGCCTGGGCATCGTCTGCCCGCTCGGCCTCGGACTCGACGAGTTCTGGACGGGCCTCATCGAGGGCCGCAGTGCGATCGGCCCGCTCGACGCGTTCGACAGCCGAGGCATTCCGCTGCACCACGCCGCCCAAGCACGGGCATTCACAGGCGAGATCGACAACTTCGGCCCGCTCGAAGGCGAGAAGAAGAAGGCGATCCGCAAGGGGTGCAAGGTGATGTGCCGCGAGAGCCAGATGGCCGTGGCCGCGGCCCAACGGGCCCTCCACAACTGCGGCGATGCGGCCGCCCATCATCCGCCTGAGCGATTCGGCTGCGCGTTCGGGTCGGACTACATGCTCACGATGCCGGAGGATTTCACCTCGGCAGTCGCCAAGTGCCGTGGCGCCGACGGGCAGTTCGACTTCGGGCTCTGGGGCACTGACGGAATGCCCCAGATCACGCCGCTGTGGCTGCTGAAGTACCTCCCCAACATGCCGGCAAGCCACATCGCCATCTACAACGACCTGCGGGGCCCCAGCAACTCGCTGACGCTCCGCGAGGCCAGTGGTCATCTCGCCGTGGGAGAGGCCACGGTCACGATCAAGCGTGGCGCCGCCGACATCATGGTGGCCGGCGCGACCGGCACCCGCGTGCACCCGATGAAGACCGTCCACGCGATCCAGAGCGAGCAGGTGGCGATGGGTGACGACGACCCCGCCACCTGGAGCCGCCCCTTCGACAAGCACCGCCGCGGCATGGTGCTCGGTGAGGGGGCCGCTGTGGTCGTGCTCGAGGAGTTGTCGCACGCCCTTGCCCGGGGCGCCACGATCCTCGGCGAGATCGTCGGCCATGCCGCGCGGTGTTCGACCGATCGGGCCGCCGTCGGCCGCCGCCGGCAGTCCGTCGCACTCGCGATGGGACGCGCCCTCGAGATGGCGGGCGTGCGCCCGGCCGACCTCGGACACATCCACGCGCATGGGGCCAGCACGGTGACCGGCGATCGGGAGGAGGCAGAGGGGATTCGCGACGTGCTCGGCGACGCGGCCCGCACGGTCCCCACCGTGGCGGCCAAAAGTCACTTCGGCAACCTCGGCGGCGGCAGCGGCCTTGCTGAATGCGTGGCCAGCATCCTGGCGCTTCGGCATGGCGAACTCTTTCCCCTCCTCAACCACGAGGCCGATGACGACGCCTGCGGCATCAGGGCGGCCCGGCGGGGCGACCCGGCAGGCGACGTGTTCATCTCCACCTCGGTCACGCCCCAGGGCCAGTCGGGGGCGGTGGTCATCCGCTCCTGGCGGGCCTCGGCGTGATGCGGGCCAGACGGCCGCTCCTTGACAGTCCCCCGCAAACGGCTTAGTTTTCACGGGTTGCTCCTCGTGAGGATGGCTGCTGGTTCGCGGATACGCTTCCAAATGCCCCAACGCATGAACGCATGCGGGGGTGTTTCGGCGCCCATGTCGTGATATGGCGTCGGCCGTGCCGGCACCGCCATTTCACGGTTGGCATCCGAGAACCCCATGAAGCCCGAAGAAATCCTCCGCATTGTCGACGCGATCCATCGCGACAAGAACATCGACAAGGAGATCGTGTTCCAGGCGATCGAAGCCGCGCTGGTCACGGCGCTGACGAGGCAGTACGGCGAGACCTCCGTCGTCACGGTCGACATCGATCGCGAGAGCGGTGCCGTGACGGGCACGCACGACGGCCAGCCGCTCGACACGGCGGAACTCTCCGGTCGGATCGGAGCCCAGACGGCCAAGCAGGTGATCATCCAGAAGATCCGCGAAGCCGAGCGCGACGCCATCCACGATGAGTTCGAGGAGCAGGTCGGTCAGATGGTGTCGGGCGTGGTGACCCGGTTCGAGGGTGCCACGGCCACCGTGCAGGTGAGCAGCCAGGAAGCAATCCTGCCGCGGAGCGAGCAGATCCCGGGCGAGTCGTACCATCCCAACGAGCGGGTCCGTGCCACGATCTTCGAGGTCCGGAAGGTCGGCAGCCGCGTGAAGATCATCCTGTCCCGGATCCGTCCGCAGCTCGTGCAGCGGCTCTTCGAACAGGAGATTCCGGAGATCGCCGACGGCGTGATCGAGATCCGGGCCATCGCCCGCGAGCCTGGCTACCGAAGCAAGGTGGCTGTGATCAGCTCCGACAACCGGATCGACTGCGTGGGCGCCTGTGTCGGCGTCCGCGGAAACCGCATCAAGAACATCGTCGAGGAACTCGGTGGCGAGCGGATCGACATCGTCCGCTGGAACGACGACCTCCAAGTGCTCGTTCCCAACGCCCTCCAGCCGGCCGAGGTGGACGAGGTGATCCTCTGCCAGATGCTTGGCCGCGGAATCGTGCTGGTCCGAGAGGATCAGCTCTCGCTCGCCATCGGCCGCCGTGGCCAGAACGTACGGCTGGCCAGCAAGCTCTGCGGCTGGGACATTGAAATCATGACCCGTGAGGAGCTCGATCAGCAGATCGAGCGGGCAATCGCCGGATTCTCGTCGATCGAGGGTCTCGACGATTCGGTGGCGGAGCGGCTCGTGGGCGAGGGCTTCCTGTCCTACGATGATCTCTCGGTGATCGAGCCCGATGATCTCATGGAAATGGGCGGCTTGACCGCGGAGCAGGTCGACGCGATCGTTGCAGAGGCCGAGCAGCGGGCCAGTCAGGTCGAGGCTGCCGCCGCCGACGAACGGCGTAAGCAGCGCGAAGCCGATCGGATTGCCAAGGCCACGGCCGACGCCGACGCGGCCGATGCAGTGGCGGCGGAGGAGGTGGCGGAGTCGGGGGCGGTACCCGCCCCGGAATCCGTGCCCGAGTCGTGATGGTCGGGATCGAGCGTATGAAGGTGTTCGGCGTAAGGCGTTGCGAGAGAGGGTCGAGTGGCTGTCCGAATCTACACGCTGTCGAAAGAACTGAAGATCGACAGCAAAGAGCTTGTCGACCTGTGCACGCGCGCCGGCATTCAGGACAAGGGCTCGGCGCTCGCCAGCATGAGCGACGAGGAGGTGGCGAAACTCAAGGAGTTCATCGCCGCCAAGTCTCGGCCGCCTGAGCGGCCCGCCCCTGCGCCGGTGAAGCCCGGCGCCCCTGCCGCAGCCAAGCCCGCCGCCCCCGTCACCACCACGCTCAAGCGTGAGGACTACATCGCTCCGGCTGGTATGGCCAAGAGTAAGCCGCCTGAGGTGGCGCCGCCGAAGCCGGTGGCCACCGAGCCCAAGCCCCGCCCGACCGTCCGCCCAGGTGGCGACGGCCCCAAGCCGGTGCCGCGGCCGGCCTTCAAACTCGCTCCCGTTCCAGCGGCTGGCCGTGCCCCGATCACGCCGCGGCCCGGCGCTCTGGAACCGGTGGCCCAGAAGCCTGATGTGAAGCTCCCGCTCGATGCGATCCGCAGTGCCAAGGCAGGTGGCGCCAAGCCGCTCGCCGACCACATGCGAAAGCACGAGCAGCAGCGAGCCGCCGACGCCACCCGGCAGCGGACCAGCGGCCTGCTCCGCGGCACCGGTGGGGCACCAACCGCCGTGCCACCGCCGATGGCACCCGGCGTACGGCCGCGGCGGACGCCGACCAAGGGGGGCGACGGCAAGGACGACGCGCTCGGGGGGCGCGAGCAACGGCAGATCGGCCGCCGGAGGATCAGCGACGGCCGTGGCATGGGCGATGACGAGTTTGGCTCTCGTCGCCGCCGTGGCTCCCGGCCCAGGAAGAGCGGCGCTTCGACTGCCGCCCCGCGAAAGACCAATGCCTCGATCCAGGTGCCCTGCAATGTGAGGGCCTTCTCGGAGGCCATCGGCCTGTCGGCGAGCGAGGTGCTCAAGAAGCTGCTTTCCTTCGGGATGGGGCAAATGCCGAGCATGTCGACGGTGCTCGACCGTGACACGGTGGAGCTGCTGGCGGCCGAACTGGGCGTGCAACTCGATCTCAAGACGGCGGAGGATCTCGAGAAGGAACTGCTCGCCGGCTTCGACGCCGTTGACGAGGATCCGTCCCTGCGGTCGCCGCGGTCGCCGGTGGTCACGTTCCTCGGCCACGTTGACCACGGCAAGACGTCGCTCCTCGACAAGATCCTCGGCATCGACGTGGCCGCCCGCGAGAGCGGTGGGATCACGCAGCACATCCGGGCCTACACCGTCGACCGCAACGACAAGTCGATCACGTTTGTCGACACGCCGGGCCACGAGGCCTTCACGCAGATGCGTGCCCGCGGTGCCAACGTCACCGACTGCGCGGTGATCGTGGTGGCCGCCGACGACGGTGTCATGCCGCAGACGGAAGAGGCGATCAGCCACGCCAAGGCCGCGGGCGTGCCGATCGTGGCCTGCATCAACAAGATCGACCTGCCGGGCGCCGACGTCCAGCGGGTCTACCAGCAGCTCGCGGCCGCCGAACTCCTGCCCACCGAGTGGGGTGGCGAGACGGAAGTGGTGAAGACCAGCGCCGTGACGGGCGAGGGAGTCGATTCCCTGCTCGACACGCTGCTGACAATCGCCGAACTCCACGACCTGCGGGCCAATCCGGACCGGATGGCCGCGGGCGTCTGCCTCGACGCCTCGATTCACGAGGGCCGCGGCGTCGTGGCCTGCCTGCTGATCCAAAAGGGCACGCTCAACATCGGCGACCCGCTGGTCTGTGGCGAGGCCACTGGCCACGTGAAGTCGATGTTCGACACCCTCACTCGGCGAAAGGTCACCGAGGCGGGCCCCGCCCGACCCGTGTTCGTCACCGGCCTCGATGTTCCCCCGGGTGCCGGCGACCGATTCCAGGAGGTGGAGTCGATCGCGCTGGCCCGTGAGGTGGCCCTCGAGCGGGCCGACATCCGCCGCCATTCGCACCTGTCGAGCGCCCCGGTCCATGTCACCCTCGAGAACCTCGCAGACCGGCTGGGTGCCGACAAGGCGCCCACGCTCAACCTCATCCTCCGGGCCGACGTCCGTGGATCGATCGAGGCGATCCTCAAGGAACTGCAAAAGCTCGACCACCCGGAGGTCAAGATCCGGGTGCTCCAGGCGACGGTCGGCGGCGTGACCGAGGCCGACGTCCAGCTTGCCGACGCTTCCGACGCGGTGATCATCGCCTTCAACGTGGTGCCTGACGAGCGGGCCCGGTCGCTGGCGGAAGACAAGGGCGTGCAGGTCCGCCGCTACGACATCATCTATCAGGTGACCGATGACCTGAAGAAGGCGCTCGAGGGCATGCTCGCCCCGGAGAAGAGGGAAAACGAACTCGGCCGCGCCGTGGTTCAGCGGACCTTCTCGATCAGCCGCCTCGGCGTCATCGCTGGCTGCCGCGTGATCGCGGGCATCATCGCCCGCAACGCCCGCCTGCGGGTGATCCGCGACAACCGCGTGATTGGCGACTACGGGATCGAGTCGCTCAAGCGGGAGAAGGACGACGCCCGCGAGGTGCGTGACGGCCTGGAGTGCGGCATCAAGCTTGCCGGCTTCAACGACTTGAAGGAGGGCGACATCTTCGAGTGCTATCGCGTCGAGGAAGTCGCGCGGACGCTGTCGTGAGCACCCGACGACTGTTGAAGGCGGCCGAGGCGGTCCGAGAGGTGGTCAGCATGGCCATCCTCACGGAGGTCCGCGACCCTCGGGTCAAAGACGTCACGGTCACCGGTGTGGAGATGGCCCCCGACATGCGGTCGGCGATCGTCCATGTATCGATCATGGGTGGTCCAGCCAAGGAGAAGCTCGCGATCCAGGGACTCACCCGATCGGCAGGCTTCCTGCAGTCGCGGATCGCCGACCGGATCGAGACCCGCTACACACCAAAGCTCCGCTTTGAACTCGATGGGGGCATCAAGAAGTCGATCGAGATCGCCCGGATGCTCCACGAGGTCCTTCCGCCGACCCCGACGGACGACGACACCGAACCAACATCCCCTTCCGTGGCCTCGCAGGACGACGCATGACCGCACCGAAGAAGCCCTCCGGCAAGAAGCCGGCACCCGCCCCGAAGAAACCCGCCCCGAAGGTGGCTGCGAAGCCTGCTCCGAAGGCGGCGGCCGCCAAGCCCGCTCCGAAAGCCGTTGCAAAGCCGACGGCTCCGGTGAAGCCGACCGCCCCGGCGAAGGCTGGCGCTCCCGGGAAGCCCGTCGCTCCCGGGAAGCCCGTCGCTCCCGCCAAGCCCGTCGCCCCGGCAAAGGTGGTCGAGCCGCCCAAGCTGCCACCCGAGAAGGTGCCGCCGCGGGCCCAACTGGTCCCGAAGCTCTACAAGGCGCTCAAGGCGGCCTACAAGCCGGTCCCGTTCAACACCAGCCGGCCACTGCTCGACCAGGTGCTCGTGGCCTGCTGTCTCGAAAACGCTCCGTACGACGCGGCGGAGAAGGCCTGTGCCCGGCTGGTCGAGTCGGCGTTTGACCTCAACGAGATCCGCGTGACCACCGTCGCGGAACTCGCCGAGACGCTTCACGACCTACCCGATCCCGCGCACGCCGCCCTGTCGCTCCGCCGCGTTCTCCAGAGCGTGTTTGAGTCGACCTACAACTTCTCGCTTGATCACGCGAAGAAGCACTCCTTGGCCCACGGCCTCAAGGTGCTCGAGGGCATGCATGGCGTGCCGCCGTTCGTGGTGGCACACGTCGTCTCGACGGCGCTCGACGGCCACATGATCCCGCTCGACAAGGGTGCCGTCGCGGCGCTCTATGTCTGCGGGCTGACGACCCGGGCGGAATACGACTCGGGCAAGGTGGCCGGACTCGAACGGATCATCGGCAAGAAGTCGGGCGTGGAGTTCAGTTCACTGCTCCACCAGTTCGGCATCGAGGTGCTCACCAACCTCCACGGCAACACCGTGCGGAAGGTGGTGCAGGCCGTGAACCCGGCGGCTCTCAAGGATCGCATGCCGAAGCGGGGTGAGCCGCTGCCGACTCCCACACCGCCCCCCCCGGCCACCGATAAGGAGAGCCTCAAGGCCGCCGAGGCGGCGAGAAACGCCGCAGAGGAGCACCGCCCAGCCGGCCCTCAGGCAGCAGCCCGCCCCGTGGGCAAGACGCCTATGCCCCCCGCCGGTTCAGGACCAAAGAAGCCGGGCGACGGCAAGTCGGGCCCGAAGCCGTTCGTGGTGAAGCCAAACGTGGGCAAGCCGCTGACGATCAAGCCCCAGATGGCGCCGCCACCCGAGCCCGCCAAGCCGCAGCCCAAGCCCGAGCCGGCGGCCAAGAAGCCGACGCCACCGGCAAAGCCATCCGCCAAGCCCACCAGTCCGGTGGCGAAGAAACCGGATGGCAAGGGCGACCGTCACTCGTCGGAGTTGAGCAAGCGGAAGCCGCGGTGAGAGACAACTAAGAGCTGCAGGGAAAGGGCGAGGGAGGAATACGCGTGGCCGGACATTCCCATTGGGCAAACATCTCCCGTA
>QWPO01000144.1 GCA_003669255.1 Planctomycetota bacterium
TCGGCGACTCGACCGGCATCACCCGGCAGGGGCTCGAGGCCCACTACCTCGCCGGCGGACGCGTGCCGCTGGTGGTGCAGGCACTGATCGCCGCTCACAAGGCCGGCATCCGCGAACTCGACTTCAAGCGGGCCGCCGCGATCGACCTCGCCGGCCGCGATGTCCGCGAGGCGGTGCAGACGAGCGTCTACCCGAAGGTGATCGACTGCCCCGGTAAGAACAGCGGCCGCGAGTCGCTCGACGCCGTTGCCAAGAACGGCATCCAACTCAAGGTGAAGGCCCGCGTTACCGTGAGGACGAATCTCTACCAACTCATCGGCGGGGCCACCGAGGAGACGATCATCGCCCGCGTGGGCGAGGGGATCGTGTCGGCGATCGGTTCCGCGGAGAAGCACTCCGACGTGCTCGAGAACCCCGACGTGATCTCGAAGACGGTGCTCGCCCGCCGCCTCGACGCGAACACCGCGTTTGAGATCGTCTCGATCGACATCGCCGACATCGATGTGGGCGCCAACATCGGCGCCCGGCTCCAGGCCGACCAGGCCGAAGCCGACACCCGCGTGGCTCGGGCGAACGCCGAAGGCCGGCGGGCGATGGCGGTGGCCAAAGAGCAGGAGATGATCGCCGCCATTGAAGAAAGCCGCGCGGCGCTCGTGGAATCGGAGGCCGAAGTGCCGAAGGCGGTGGCCGACTCGCTCGCGTCAGGCCAGCTGGGAATCACCGACTACTACAAGCTCCGCAATCTCCAGGCCGACACCGACATGCGGCGGAGCATTGCCACCGGGCCGATACCCGCCGTCGCCGGTGGCCAGTGACCCTCGTTGGGAGCAGCGTTGCCATGCAGGCCGCCGGACCACTCTTCGCCGCCGGTTTCGACTGGATCGAAGGCCTGCTGCCGCTCCTGTTCGTCATCTTTTGGATCGTCTCGCAGGTCGTGAACGTCGTGCGCCGCGTGGCCGGGGGCGGTGGTCCTCCCGCCGCGCCGCCGGTGCGCCCGCCGCGCCGTCCTGTGGCCGGCGAGCCACCGGCCGACATTCGCGTCGAGCTTGAGCGGCAGATCGAAGAGTTCCTGCGGCAGTCCCGTGGTGGGCAGCAGCAGCCAACGCCGCAACCGGCCCAGCAGCGGAAGCCGGAGCCGCGGCCGCAGCAGCGGCCCGCCGTGCAGCGTTCGGACCGACCGCGGGCGGCGGGCAAGTCGTCGGTTCGCCGCACGCCACCCCCGCTCCCGCCGAAGCCCGGGACTCCTGCTCCCCGTCTCGGGGATCGTCCATACGCGCCGCTTGGCGAGGCAGGCGACGACATCATCGAGCACGTGAATGACGCATTCGCCAATGATCTCGGTCATCGCGATTCGATGCTGTCGTCACCGACGGCCGCGAAGCCGCAGGCGGTGGCCACGGGCGGCGTGGCCGACGAACTCGCCGCGTCGATCCGCGATCCGGCCGCGCTGCGGCGGCTGATCGTGATGCGTGAGATTCTCGACCGGCCCGTTCACCGCTGGGAGTGAGTGCAGCGAGGAGCCCGCAGGAAGAGCCCGCGGCCTCACGGCCGGTCGGCTTACACGACTGCGGTACAAGCCCAACGCCGTAAGGCGTGGGGTGCGGCCAGACAGGTGCTGCGTCCAGTGAAGTTCGCCCGCGGCCTTACGGCCGGTCGGCTTGCAGGAGATCGAACGCCTTGCCACGTGCTGGCATCCGATGCTGGCGCCGCTCGCCGCGGCCATCCCGTCCCCGCAGTTTCTCCCGCCTGCCCGCCGTTGCGGGAAACCCTCGTTGCGAGGGGGGTTTGCGGGGCTTCGCCGGGGCGTTTCCCCGGGGTCTGGCGCGGACGGAATTCGAGGCTTGAGTGGCCGCCGCGGCTGGACTACAAGGGGTGCGGCAGGGCTGCCTCGGCGGCCCGAACGCAGCGCGTAGACGAGGACGCCCAAGCCTCGTCTACGCGCTTTTTTTGGTGCTGAAAAACAGGGCCTGTGTCCAAGGATGGATGAGGCAGGCATGTCGTCGCTCCACTTCACCGCGCTTGCGTTCACCGCGCCCCTGCGATTCGTCGCCGCGGTCGCGCTGTTCGTCACCTCGGCCGCCGCGGCCGATGACTCGGCGGTGCTGCCCGTCACGGTCACCGTGGCCGCCAATCACGCCTACCTGAGGTGCGGCCCAAGTGACGACCACTATCCGACCGAACGACTCTCCGTCGGCACCGAGGTCGAGGTCTGGGCAGTCGATGCTTCGGGCTACTGCGCTGTGCGTCCACTCCGGGGCAGCTTCAGCTGGATGCTGGCCCGCGATGTGCAGGCTGAGTCAACCGGCCACGATGGTGTTGCCAGTGGCGGTCGCACCAGCGGCGTGGTGGTGACCGACGGCGCCGTCGCCCGTGTCGGGTCGCAGCTCAACGATCTGCGGCACGTCACGCAGGTTGCACTCGAGGCCGGCGAACGCGTCACCATCCTGGAACATGTGCAGGTCGCCGAGGGTCGCCACGCAGGCGCCTGGGTGCGGATCGAGCCGCCCTCGGGCGAGTTTCGCTGGGCACTCGCCGAGGATCTCGCGTTGCCGCCGGCCCTCGCGCCGATCCCCGATCCCGCCGCGGCGACCGACGCTGCCGGCCTCGCGGCCGCGGGTGCGGCGGTCGACGCGATCCGCGACGCGGGAAACGCCGTGACGCAGGCTGTGGCCGAGTTCGACGCCGCGGCGGAGACCGCCGTGCCGGAGCCGGCGAGTGGCATGACAAAACTCCTCTCGGGCTGGCTGCCCCGCGGCACCAATGTGTTCGACCGCTCCGCGCCGCCGCCACCGCCCCCCGCCGTGAGCGCAGGGGCCGCCGCCGCCTCGGGTGACGAACTCGCCGACATCGACCTTGCCCTGTCGCTTGCCGTGACCGGGCAGAGCGATTCGTGGAACCTGGCGCCGCTGCGGGATCGGCTCAGGCTGGCGGCCACCCGGACAACCTCCCAATCCGACCGCACGCGGGCTCAGGCCATCGACGCCCGGCTCGCGAGATTCGAGGCGATTCAGGCCAAGCAGAAGGGGCTCATGGTGGCAGCGGCCGAACAGCCCGAACCGCTGCGGCTCGGAGGAATGTGGTCGAGCCTCTCGACGCTCGGTTCTCGGCCGGTGCGGCCCGGCGTGCTTCCCGGTGGCCAGCCGGCGGGCGGTCAGCCGACATGGACCCCGCCCGATCAGATGGAAACGACCGGCCGCCTGGCGACCGTGATCTCACGCCGCCCCGACGCTCCGCGCTGGGCTGTCGTGGACGACGTCAACAATGTGATCGCGTTCGTCACTCCCCAGCCGGGTGTCGACCTCGGGCCACTCGTCGGCCAGCAGGTCTCGGTCCGCGGTGCTCGCGGCTATATGCCGGAGTACAAGCGGCCCTGTCTCGTCGCCTCGGAAGCTCGCGTGCGGATCGCGTCGATGCCGGCCCCCCTCGCGCGGCCCGACGGGACGCAGTAGCTCGTCACCGCTTCTGCAGGGCGTCGAGTTGGTCGGTGGTCATCCACCGAGCCGCCAGTTCGGCCTGCACCTGCTCGGCACCGGGGCCTTGGACCGCCGCTGTCGCAGCCTGTCTGCCGCTCGCGAGCGCGACGAGCGTCGTTCGGTCGGCCGGCGTTGATCGCGTCATGCGGTCGGCGATCCGCGACACCGCGGCCGGGTTGCGGACGGCCGCCGCGGCGAACTGCGACATGAACAGGCTGATCTCGTGGAGGTTTGAGGCCGCGGAATGAACGATGAGCGGCTGGAGCGAGCGGGTGACGATCTCGAGGCCCATCCCATCGACGTCGAGGAAGGCGTCGATCTGCACGCTCTGCCGCTGCCGGCCGGTCGCTGCATCCGCGTCGGTTGTGTATCGCAAGACGACGAGGCAGGAGCCGGTGAGCTGCTTGGGGGCAAGTGGACCGTCATAGGCGCCGCGGCCGTGGAAGACGTAGAGGCCGCCGCGGTCTCCCCGCTCGTGATGGAGCAACTGCACGACACCCACGGTGCCGTAGCCGTCGGAGAGCCGCCACTGTCCGGCAGCCACTGGGTCGAAGGTGAGCCGGCTGATGCCGAGCACCCGCCAGACCTCGACGAGGGTCTCGGGCTTCGAGAGAACGAAGTCGAGCAGCGCGGCGTCGCAGGCGATGCTCGCCGTCGGGAGCCGCCGGTAGAGCGTGGTCCGCTCGATCGCCTGTTCGGCGAGTCGGCGTTCCGCTGCCGGCATGCGGTTGAACGGGATCGCCTCGATAGCCCGGCGCCGGGTGTCGCGGCTCGACGAACCCGACTCCGCCATGGCGCCGATGACGCCGCGGGTCAGGCTCGATTCGCCGGCGGCTCGTGCCACCTCGTGAAGCCAGGGCAGGCATGCCAGCCCTAGCAGAAACAGCGCGTGACGGCGCATGACCTCGGTCCCCCCTTACACAGCCCTCCCACGACACCGCGAACGGTGCCGCCTGCGAAAGGTATTCGGCCTGCGGCCTGGGGTTGGGCCAGAGATTTCGCCGGGATGCGGTCGCAAGCCGCTGCGGCCTTGCGTGCCTTGCCCCGCCTATGGCGATGACCACCGACCACGCTTCCGCACCTTACCCGCTCCACCGGCACACGGGCCTGCGTCGTCTTCATTGACCCGGCTCTGGCCGCCCCGTACTGTCGAGGGGGTTAGACGATGTCGGGCGATCAATCCGGAGGCGACTTCATGCAGCGGCGACAGCGGATGAATCGGCGGCGGACCGGATCCTGTCAGATGCCGCGGCTCATCGAGCAGCTCGAGACCCGGCACGCGTTGGCGGTGAGCTTCGCGGCAGGCGCGTGGACGATCGTGGGCGATGCGAACGCAGCGCTTTCCGACGATACGATCGTCATCGAGCCGAATCCAGCGAATGCCCGCCAGCTCCGGGCGACCGTCAACGGCGCAGTGATCGACGTCCGCTCGGCGGCTCGGGTGAAGTCAATTCACGTTGTTGCCGGCTTCGGCGACGACTCGATCACAGTGAACGTGCCGGGCAACGATCGCATCGCGACGCGGCTCGAAGGGGGATTCGGCAACGACGAGATCACGGGGGGCGATGGTCCCGACGTGATTCTCGGCGGCCCGGGCCGCGACACTCTCAACGGCGGTGCTGGCAACGACGAGATCCGCGGCAACGGCGGCGTCGACTCGGTCGTGGGTAGCAGCGGCGATGACGCGCTCTTCGGCGGTGCCGGCGTTGACTCTGTCCGCGCCGGCGCAGGCAGAAACACGCTCGATGGTGGCCTGGCCATCGACGCGATGTATGGCACCGCCGGCAGCGACATCGCGCGGCTCGACGAGGGCGAGCAGCTCGTTGGCAACGAGAGCACCAACCCCCTGGCGCCCGTCGGAGACATCGCTCGGCTGAAGTCGTGGGCGATCGAGGCGGCGGTGGCGCGGTGGCGCGACATGCTCGGCAGGCCGGTGTGGCCGTGGTGGGGAGGGCCGATCGTGATGTTCGACGGCAGCATCGCCCCTGCGTCCACCGCCACTACGAGCGGCCCGTCTGGGCGAGATTATTCCCAGACGCCGACGCAGGTCACGGGCGTCGATGAGGGCGATCGTGTGAAGACCGATGGTTCGCACCTGTTTGCACTCGCCGGCGACGGCATCGACATCCTTGACGTCGCTGCGCCCGAGCGACTTGGCGTGGTCTCGCATCTCGCCCTGCCGGGCGACGAGCGGCAACTTTTTCTCGCTGGCACGCGGTTGACCGTGATCTCGCAGGAGTGGGGCCAGTCCGACGTCGCCATCGCCACCGCTGCCATGATGCCAATCCACTTACCGACCCAATGGCAGGTCGTGGTGACCGTGGTGGACGTGGCAGTCCCCGCGTCGCCGGTGATCGTGGAGACCACGAGGCTCGACGGTTGGCTGATCGACGCCCGGGCGATCGGCGACCGCGTGATGGTCGTGACACAGGACTCGATCGACCTGCCGGCGCCGGGTGTCGTGACGGATCCGGCGACCGCCGTGCCGCTCACGCCCGTCTCCGCTTTCGCCCCCGCCGTGATCAACCCGGCGCGCGTGATCGGTCCGATCAATCCGAGAGACGGCACCGGCACCCGCTATGAGGATGAGGCCGCGTACCGCGACCGTCTGGAGAAGGCGTGGAACGAGGCGTCGCTGCCGGGCTATCGCGTGGTGGATGCATCCGGTGCCGAGTCATCGGCCACGCTCGTCGATCCGGCCCGCACGTCGCTGCCTGTTGACGGCGGCGACACGAGCCTCGTGTCGGTCGTGTCGTTCAGTGTGGGCGACGCTCTTCCTGGGCCAGACGCCAGCACCACGGTCGGCGGCGTCGGCGGCCAGATTTATGCCTCGACATCGGGGCTCTACGTGTTCGATACGCACGTGGGCTCATGGTGGGATGAGGGCGATGCCGGGACGACCACGAACCTCTACAAGTTCGATCTCACCGCTGGCGATGCGCCGCTGGTGGCGATGGGATCGGTGCCCGGTATGACACTGGACCAGTTCTCGCTCGACGAGCACGACGGCCTGCTACGGATCGCCACGACCGATGGCTTCGGTGACGGGGCGTCGAACGCCGTGACCGTGCTGGCCGCGGCCGCGGGTCGACTCGAGGCCGTGGGGAGCGTGTCGGGCCTCGCCCGGGGCGAGCGCATCTACTCCGTGCGGTTTGCCGGTGACCGCGGCTACGTGAGCACGTTCCGGCAGATCGATCCGCTGTTTGTGCTCGATCTGGCGACACCGACCGCTCCGCGGGTGACGGGCGAACTCAAAGTGCCCGGATACTCGACGCACCTCATGCCGCTGGACGACACGCACCTGCTTGGCGTCGGCCGCGACGTCGATCCGATCACGGGCCGCGACACAGGACTCCAACTCTCCATCTTCGACGTGGGCGACCCCGCAGCGCCGAAGCGTTCGGCGACCTACACGTTTGTCGGTGGCGACTGGGGCTCGTGGTCTCCTGCTTCGTGGGACCACCATGCGCTCGGCTGGTTCGCGGCGCAGGGCATCCTGGCGCTGCCGGTCCAGGAGACAGGCTGGATGACCGACCTCGTGGTGTTCCGCATCGATACCGGCTCCCCCGACGCGTTCACGCGGCTCGGCAAGATCGAGCACACCGACTCGATCGATCGCAGCGTGCGGATCGGGGACGTGCTCTACGCCGTGTCACCGGGGCAGGTGACGGCCCACCCGCTCACCGACCCGGCCGTGCAACTCGCGGCGGCCGACCTCTCGGCAGGCACCGCGGGGCCGATCGCCGTCGACCCAATCGTCGTCAAGTTCTGAGCCGCCCGTCGAAACCCTCGCTCGCACTCGGCGAAAACGGTGGCCGGCAGCGTTTTCGCCAGATTTCGGCAGGGATTTCGCAGCTGGACCGGGGTTTGCTGGTCGCCGTAGGGTCCCTATGATCCCGCCCCGGTCCGGCGCCTGTCTGCCCGAGGACCGCGCCAGGACAGCCCACGATGCGCCAGCAGCGAGACGAACACGAGGACGCCGACCACGGCGTTGAGAGGCCCGGCCACAGGCCAGGCCTACTCGGCAGATCGCTCGTTGCCTGGACTCGCGTCTGCCTGCGGCACCCCTTTGCCGTGCTGGCCCTGGCGGTGCTTTCCGCGGTCGCCAGCGGATACTGGTCGGCCCAGCACCTCGGCTACAAGGTGAGCCGCTCCGATCTTGTCGATCCGGAGAGCGAATACAACAAGCTCTGGATCGACTACATCCGCGAGTTTGGCGAGGACGACGACGCGGTGGTCGTGGTCGAGGGCGATTCCCGGGAGCAGGTGATCCCGGTGCTGGAAGAGATCTCCCGGGAGGTCGCCTCCGAGAAGTCGCTGTTCCGGTCGGTGCTCCACGAGGTCGACCTCTCCGCGATCCGCGCCAAGGGCCTCCACTACCTGTCGCCGGCCGACCTCACTGCGATCGACCGGTTCATCGAGCGGACGCAGCCGATCCTCGACGGCGGCTGGGCGCAACTCCGGGTGGGCACCATGGTCGGCGGGCTCGCCGGGCAGATGGTCGCCGGCACCGCACCGCAGGATCCCCGCGAGGAGCAACCCACGGCGTCGCTGGAGCGGTACGTCGAGAGCCTCGTGGCCGGGCTCGAGGCGCCCGTTGCCGGTGATCTGCGACCGACCGATTACGTTTCGCCGTGGCCGGGGATGCCCGAGTCGCTCTCCACGCTCCGCGATCTCTCCAGCGAGAACCTGCTCGCCAAGGATGGCCGCCTGGGCTTCGTGCTGCTCAGGCTCACCAAGGAGAAGGGCGGCTTTGCCGGCGCCAGTGCGGCGACGGACGAACTGCGGCGGATCATCACCCGCGTCGCCGAGGGCCACCCGGGCGTTTCGGTCGGCCTCACCGGGATCCCGGTCATGGAGGACGACGAGATGCGGGCCAGCCAGACCTCGATGGTCTGGGCGAGTGGCCTGTCGATGGCTGCGGTGATCCTCGTGATCATCGCCGGCTTTGGCGGTGTGCGGCATGCCCTGATGGCCAATGCGGTGCTGGCGATCGGCATGTCCTGGGCGTTCGCGTGGGCGGCGGCGAGCGTCGGCCACCTCAACATCCTCAGCGTCACGTTCACGGTGACGATGATCGGTGTGGGCATCGACTACGGCACGTACTACGTCGGCCGCTACCTGGAGCAGCGGCGCAAGGGCATGGACTGCGAAGACGCCCTGCTCGAGACGAGCGGCCGCGTGGGGCCGGGAATTCTCACCGGCGCGATCACGACGGCCGTCGCCTTCTTCGCGGCGGCGATGACGAGCTTCGTGGGCGTGGCCGAGCTCGGCATGATCGCGGGCGGCGGCATCATCATGTGCTGTGCCGCGGAGCTGCTCGTGCTGCCCGCCGTGCTCGCGATCGTCGACCGCAGCTTCTTCGGCCGCTGTATCCCCCAGCCGGTGCCGGTGCATGCCTGGCTCGCCCCGGTCTTCCGGCATCCGCGGATCGTGATCCTTGGCTGCGTGGCCGTCACGCTGGCGATGACTGGCGGCCTCCACGAGCTCCGCTACGACCACAACCTGCTCAACATGCAGCCCGAGGGGCTGGAGAGCGTCGAGCTGGAGCAGAAGCTCCTTGAGGAGTGTGATCAGAGCGTCTGGTACGCCCTATCGATCGCCGACTCCCGCGAGCAGCTGCTCGAGCGAAAGGCCAAGCTCGTGGCGCTTCCCGGCGTGGAGCGGGTCGACGAGATTGCTTCGCTCCTGCCTGTTGACGAGGAACTCAAGCGGCCGCTCATCGAGCGGATCCGCGGGCGGCTTGCCACGCTTCCCGAGCGGCCTCCGGAGATTCCAGTCGACCGGCTCGACGCGCTCGGCGAGACGCTCGCCTGGGCCCAGGCCGAGGCGTCGAAGCGTCCCGGTGGCCTGCGCACGGCATGGCACCTCGAGCGGGTGCGCGACAGCCTGCGGCGGAAGGGGCCCGAGGAGTGCTATCAGGCGATCGCCACGTTTCAGCAGCGGGCGGCAGGCGACCTGCTCACGAGGCTTCATGCCCTCGCCGGCGTCGCCGATCCGTCGCCCCCCGCGCTTGCCGACCTGCCGCCGAGCCTCGTGGAACGGTTCGTCGGGTCGAGCGGTCGCCATCTGCTCAAGATCTACGGCCGCGGCGACATCTGGAACTTCGAGTCGCTGGAGAAGTTCGTTCGCGACGTGCGGAGCGTCGATCCCCGGGCCACCGGCAACCCCGTGCAGGCCTACGAGGGCTCCCGCGAGATGAAGCGGAGCTACGAGCAGGCGGGGCTCTACTCGCTGGTTGTCATCCTCGCGGTGCTCTGGCTCGACTTCCGCTCGCTCAAGCACTCGCTGCTCGCGGCGCTTCCGCTGGGCCTCGGCATGCTGCAGACGTTCGGCCTCATGGGGCTCGTCGGGATCGATCTCAATGCAGCCAACCTGATCGGCATCCCGCTGATCCTGGGGATCGCCGTCGACTACGGCGTGCACATCATGCACGACGCCCTGGAGCGGCCCGGCCCCTACCGGATGAGCGCCTCGACCGCGAACTCAGTGCTCGTCGACGCCCTCACGACGATCCTCGGGTTCGGCGCCCTGATGGTGGCGAGCCACCGCGGCCTCGAGAGCCTGGGCAGGCTACTCACCCTCGGCGTCACCACCTGCACGCTGACATCGCTCGTGTTTCTCCCGGCCCTGCTCAACCTCGTCGCCTGCGGGCCGGCAGCCGTTGCGGAGGAAGCCGACGAGGAAGACTGCGACGACGGGGCCACGGACCATCCCGAATCCCTGGCCGCCTGATGCGGCCCCCGCGGTTACGCTCCCGGATCAGGAAGCCCAATCGCGTGAGCGATGGGGGCGAGCGTCGGCAAAAGGCAGCCGTACGCCTTACGGCGTTACGCTTTCTGAGGCCTGGTCGTGCCGTGTTCGCCGTTGTGTCGGTGTGGTCTCGCGCGGTAATTCCCCGTTCCCCTCTTTTCCTCACCGGGTGACCCATGATCGCCAGCTGTCGTTTCGCCTCTGCCGTTCTCGTCGCGGTGTTCGCCACAATCTCCGCGCTCCCGGCCGGTGCCGCTGATGCCGAGCGGGTCGTGAACATCGCGATGGAGGATCAGTTCAAGAACCGCCACGAGACGCTTCGCTATCAGGGCGATGTGGTCGTGCTCGTGTATGCGGAGCGGAAGGGGGCCGAGGCGGCCCTCGAACTCGGCCGCCGCCTGCACGTCCGCTTCCATCCGAGTGCGGCACAGGCGCCGGCGACGGAGTGGTCGCGGCAGCCGGTCGTCAGTCCGGCTGGGTGGCCCGCCACGCTCGCGGCTCCCGATGTTCACGTGATCCCGGTGGCCTGCCTGCCGGAGGTGCCAAAAGCCCTGGAGACCGTGGCCCGCTCGCGGTTTCGCAAGGATTCGCAGTTCGTCTCGGTGTGGCTCGACTTCGAAGACACGATGCGGCAGCGGTTTGGCATCGTTCCTAACGAGCCCAACGTGGTGCTGCTCGACACCCGTGGCTGCCCGCAGGGAGTGATCTCCGGGCACCTCGACGAGGTCCGGTTTGGCGAGGTCGTGGCCGCGATCGATCAGCTGCGGGTTCGATCGCTGCAGGATCGCACCGCCGCCATTCCCGCCGCGGCGACGATCGTCCGCTGACGAACGCAGGTCCGGCCTGCTACGAGCGGTTTCGCTGCTTGAGCCGTTGGCTCGCCCGGGTGAGCGTGTCTCGCTCGGCCGACGTCAGGCTCGACTCTCCGGTACGGCTGATCTTCTCGAGGATCCGATCGACTTCCTGGTCGAGGTGGGGGTCGTCACCCGGCCGCACGGATGTGGCCACGTTGTCATCGGGCCGCACGACTCGCATGCGGGGCCGGCGGGAGAACCACTGCGAGATCGCGGCGATCGGTCCACTCCCAAGGCCTTCCAGGCTCCAGCCCCGCCAGGCGTAGAGGATGCCGAACAGGGCGCCCCCGAGGTGCGCGACGTGGGCCACCTTGCTCGTGTTGTCGCCCAGGCCCCCGATGTCGGAGGCGAGGTAGAGCAGGCCCAGCGCCCAGGCTGGTACGGGCAACACGCCGTAGACGAGGAGCGTCTGTCGCGGGTAGTACCAGATGAACGCGGCAAGCACGGCCATCACGCCGCCGCTGGCGCCGATCAGCGGCGCGCCGGCCGCCATCGTCGGATGGCTGAACCGTTCGACGACCACCCAGCCCAGTCCCGCGAAGATGATCGAGGCGCAGTAGAAGCGGATGAACTCCGCCCGTCCCAGCACGGCCTCGATTTCACGGCCGAAGAACCAGAGGGTGACCATGTTGAAGATCAGGTGCCACGGCGACGACGAGTCGTGCAGAAACCCATACGTCAGCAGCGTGTAGAAGTACTGCGGCTGGCGCGGCAGATCCTCTGGCAGGCAAAAGGCCTCATTCAGCGAGAACGGCGGCAGCAGCCCTTCGAAAAGATTGCCGGCGAAGATGAAGTTGGCCAGCCAGACGGCCACGTTGAGAGCGATGATCGCGTTCACGCCGCTCCATTCGGCCGCGAATGGCTGGCGTCGATCAGCGTAGTAGCCGCGGTCCTGATATCCCATCGTCCCGTCGCCGCGCCGCGGCGAGTCCTCGAGAAGGGACGGATCACAGGTCCCAAAGGCCGCATCCTACGGCCACTCCGACCCCCGAAGCAACCGGCGCGGATGCTGCCCATGCCTGCCACGCGTGTGATACGCTGCGGCCTCGTCCGCCCGGGTTTGGCGCCGCGATACACGGCCCCCGGACGGCGGCACCACAGGGGATCCGGCGACGATGGCGACCAACGGCGGGCTCGGTAGAAAACTGCGGATGGGAATCGTCGGAGGCGGGCAGGGCTCCTTCATCGGCCGTGTGCACGTGACGGCCGCCGTACTCGACAATCGAGCCGCCCTCGTGGCCGGCGCCTTCTCCAGCGACGCCGCCCGCTCGAAGGCGAGTGCCGCCGACTACGACGTGCCCGAGTCGCGGGCCTACGGCTCCTACCAGGAGATGCTCGATCGGGAGCGGGCTCTGCCAGCCGGCGACCGGATCGACTTCGTGACGATCGCCACGCCCAATCACATGCACTATCCCGTGGCGAAGGCGGCGGTCGAGGCCGGCTTCCACGTCGTCTGCGACAAGCCGCTCACGCTCACGCTCGCGGAAGCGGAGGATCTCGCGAAGGTGGTGGCGGGCTCGAAGGGCGTGTTCGTCGTCACCCACAACTACACCGGCTACCCGCTTGTCCGCCAGGCGCGGGAGATGATCCTCGCGGGTGAACTCGGCGAGATCCAGGCGATCCGCGCGGAGTACATCCAGGGCTGGCTGCGGACCAGGCTCGAGAGCGAGGGGCAGAAGCAGGCGGCGTGGCGGACCGATCCCACGAAGAGCGGCGCGGCTGGCTGCTTCGGCGACATCGGCACCCACGCCTACAACCTCGGCCGCTACATGACCGGCCTCTTGCCCGAGGCCATCAGCGCGAACCTCAAGGTCTTCGTGCCAGGGCGGTCGCTCGACGACTACGGCCACGCGGTGATCCGCTACGAGAACGGGGCGCTCGGGACTGTGACCGCCTCGCAGATCAGCCACGGCCGGGAAAACGATCTCCGGATTCAGATCGACGGCACCGAGGGCAGCCTCGAGTGGCACCAGGAGGAGCCCAACAAGATGACGGTGCGCCACAACGGCAAGCCGCACTACCTTTACACCCGCGATCCCAACGCTCCGTTCACGAACGACGCGGGCAAGGCGGCCTGCCGGCTGCCGTCGGGCCACCCCGAGGCCTTCTTTGAGGCCTTCGCCAACGTCTACCGCGCCGGGTTCGACGCCATGGCCCAGGCGGCGACGGGGGCGGTGGTCGAGAAGAAGGACACCGTCTATCCCAACATCCACGACGGCGTGGAGGGAATGTATTTCATCGAGCAGTCGGTCGCGTCGAGCAAGGTGGGCGGCGGCTGGCTGCCGCTGAAGCACCCGCTGGCGAGGCGGTGATCCCATGGCGAGCAACGACACGCGATACTTCGTCTTCGACATCGAGAGCGTGGCCGACGGGGACCTCGTTTCCCGGCTGAAGTATCCCGGTGAGGGCCTCGCTCCCGCACAGGCGATCGCTAAGTATCGCGCCGAACTCATGGAGGAGAACGGCAAGGACTTTATCCCCTACACGTTCCAGCTGCCGATTTCGCTCGTGATTGCGAAGGTGGCGAAGGATCTGTCGCTCCAAGATCTGATCTCGCTCGACGAGAAGCAGTCGCGGCCCCATGAGATCACGCGGCTCTTCTGGGAAGGCTGGAGGAAGTACCAGCGGCCGCGGCTGATCACCTTCAACGGCCGCGGCTTCGACCTACCGCTGCTCGAGCTCTGCGCCTTTCGCTACGGGATTTCGATCCCGGACTGGCTCGCGGAAGACGCCCGGAACTTCGACCAGCCGCGGTATCGCTACAACACGGCGGCGCACTTCGATCTCTACGAGTGGCTCACCAACTCCGGCGCGTCGCGGTTTGCCGGTGGCCTCTCACTGGCGGCAAACCTGATCGGGAAGCCGGGCAAGACCGACGTTGCCGGCCACATGGTGCAGGATCTCTGGGACGAGGGGCGGGCGGCCGAGATCCACGACTACTGCCGCGGCGACGTGCTCGACACCTATTTTGTGTTTCTGCGGTCGCGGGTGCTTGCCGGCGACATCGACCTCAAGCGGGAACATGCCCTGATCGAGCACGCCCGAAAGTGGATCGAGTCGAAGGCGGAAGAAAGCCCGGGCCTCGCCCGCTACCTCGCCGCCTGGGGCGATTGGCAGAGCCCGTTCTAACGGCGTCGATCGGCGAAAGCCGTGCGGATCACGCCGCGGACGTCAGGTAGGCCGTCAGGCAGCGGGCAAGTTCCCGCACGAGAGCCTTGTCGCTGATCGCCGCGCCGCTGACTTCCTGATTCTCGAACATCACCTGCTGGGCGAACATCGCGAACGTCATTCGCCAGGCCACATCGGCCGCGTTCGCTGGCTTGGCATGTGCGATCTCGTTTTGGTACCGCAGTACCAGATCGGTGAACATGCGGGCGAAGAACGCGTTGGCCTGGATTCCCTGGGCCCGCAGTTTTACGTCGGTGGAACGGTGCATGACGAAGAAGCGGGCCGAGTTACGGTACTCACGCACGATGGCAAAAATGTGGGTAATGAGCACTTCCAGGGCGCCAACGAGCTTTTTCTGACGAGCAGCCGCTTGGATGGCGATCTGCCCTCCGGTCGCCAGGCGTTCGAGAAACCGCTCGTGCATGGCCTCGAGTAAGCCGTTACGGTCGCCGAACCGCGCGTAGAACGAACCGACCGAGGTGCTTGAACGCTCGACGACGGCTTCAACCGTGAGGGCCTCATCCCCTCCCTCGGCGAACAGCGCGTCGGCGGCGTCGAGCATCCTCGCCATCGAGAGGATGCTGCGGGCTTGTTGTGGTTTACGGACCATACGAACCACCGTCTGAGGGAGCAGAATGTCGCTGACGTTATCAGGTCAGGCTTTCCAGGCCAAGCAAGCCTCCCATCCAGCGGGGATCCCCCAGTGCTACGAGAGGCCCTGAGCCACACGAACGCCTTCGGTTCACGTCAGACCCGATGCGAGTGAAAGGTCACTCGCTGATCGCTTCCTTGACGAGCTGCACGAAGTGGTGGACTCGCGACGAGCCGACCAGTTCCTGCACCTTCTTCTCGGCCGCCTTCTTGTCGGCGTATTCGAAGAGGGCAAGCCGCTTCATGCCAGAGTTGAAGACGCCCCAGTAGGCCTTCATCCGGGCTTCCTTGGCCACCTTCTTGCGGGCTGGTTTCTTCGCGGCGACCTTCTTCGGCTCCTTCGCCTTCTTCTCCTTGGCTACCTTCGGAGCCTTCTCCTTCGAAGCCGACTTGGTCTTGCCCCGAGCCTCGGCCGCGTCGGCCTGGGCGCGAAGTTCCTTACGATTCACGACTTTCCGTGCCATGTCTCGGTCGCCGTCCTTCCGTCAGTGGGGAAATGCCTGCAAGAGGCAGGGAGTATACCGTTTCGGGAAGCCTCTGCAGCGCCCGTCTATACTTTGTCGGCATCATGCCGATCGCCGCCCCGGACATGCCGCTCGCCTCGCCGTTTGCCGCCTACCGCGGCCTCGACGATGCCCTGCTCGCGGAGCGGATCGAGGGCGTCCGGCGGCGGATGGGATCCCGCCTGGTGATCCTCGGCCACCACTACCAGCAGGACGGCGTGATCGCCCACGCCGACTACCAGGGCGACAGCTACCAGCTCTCGAAGTCGGCCTCCGACCGAGCCGACTGCGAGGCGATCGCCTTCTGCGGCGTCCACTTTATGGCCGAGACGGCCGACATCCTGGCCAACCGGCCCGAAAAGGTCGCGGCCCGCGGCGGCCGGCGGGTGACGGTCGTGCTTCCCGACATGGCCGCCGGCTGCTCGATGGCCGACATGGCCGCAATCGAGCAGGTGGAGGACGCCTGGGCCGACCTCGGCACGGTGATCGACACCGCCGACATCACGCCCGTCACCTACATCAACTCAGCCGCGAGCCTCAAGGCCTTTTGCGGTCGCCACGGCGGCATCGTCTGCACGTCGAGCAACGCCCGGGCCGTGCTCGACTGGGCGTTTGCCCGCACCAAGCGGGTGCTCTTCTTTCCCGACCAGCACCTCGGCCGCAACACGGCCCGCGCGATGGGCATCCCGCTCGACGAGATGGCCCTCTGGAACCCGCACGACCCGTCGCTCGGAGGCAACCCGCGGGAGCAGATCGAAAAGAGCCGCGTGATCCTCTGGCAGGGCCACTGCAGCGTGCATGCGATGTTCAAGCCGGAGCACATCGATGCGATGCGGGCGAACCTGCCGGGCGTGAAGATCCTCGTGCATCCCGAGTGCTCGATGGAGGTGGTCGACAAGGCCGACCTCACGGGCTCGACGAGCTACATCCTCGGCCAGGTCGAGAAGGCCCCGCCGGGCACGACCTGGGCGATTGGCACGGAACTGCATCTTGTGAAACGGCTCGAGCAGAACCATCCGGAGCAGACGATCCGGTTTCTCTCGCCGGTGGTCTGCATGTGCGCGACGATGTATCGCATCGATCTCGCCCATCTCTGCTGGAGCCTCGAGCACCTCGAGCGGGGCAAGCCCGTCAACGTGATCCGCGTCGACGACGAGACGGCGAAGTGGGCCGTGACGGCCCTGGAGCGAATGCTCGCGGTGAAGTAGGTTCAGACGGTCGCGCGTCGGCTCGGGGTTGCCCACGCCCCGTCGCCGGACGTTCGCGACGGGCATCCTGCCCGACGCTCACTGCATGTCCGCGGCGCTTCGCCATCCTGGCTGCGCTTGCTCTCATAGCCCGGCTCCCGGGGCATGGGCAACCCCTCGCTTCGTCGTTTTTCCGTAGCACAGGTTTTCAACCTGTGTTCGTCGTGCAGGTTTTCAACCTGTCTCGCAGCAGGCTCAGGTTGAAAACCTGAGCTACGACGAAGCGTGGCGTTCCACGAGCCTTCCATGACCGTTCGTCCAAGCCCAACGCCGTGAGGCGTGGGGCCACCGCCACCAGACGCCGCTTCCAGCGGGGGACGCCCGCGGCCTTCCGGCCGGTCGGCTTACACGGCGGCCTTCAGCCTTCCGCGGCGTATTCGCCGAGGAGGCTCTCGATCCGGGCGAACACGTCGGCCATCTGGTCTGCGTCGGGGAGCAGCGTCACCCGGAAGTGATCGCGGTAGGGGACGTTGAAGCTCGAGCCCGGAGCCACGAGCACGTGCTTCCGTTCGAGGAGGTCGAGCGCGAACTTTTGATCGTTAAACTCGGCGATCCCCCCGGGCAGCCGCTCGGCATGCACGCGGACGAAGGCATACATTGCCCCCTGCGGGGCGATCACCGACAGCCAGCGGCTGCCCGCCACGGCGCCGAGCATCGCCGCCCGGGTGGCGTGGAGCCGGCCGCCGGGTCGCGTGAGATCGAAGATCGACTGGTGGCCGCCAAGCGCCGTCTGCACCGCAAACTGGCCCGGCACGTTCGAGCACAGCCTGAGGCTCGCCAGCAGTTCCACGGCCTGAATGTAGTCGCGGGCATGCTCCCGCTCGCCGGAGAACACGAGCCAGCCCACTCGCAGGCCGCAGGCCCGGTAGACCTTGCTGAGCCCTGAGAACGTTAGGCAGAGCGTCTTCTTGACGAGCGCCGCCAGCGGCACGAACTCAGCACCGTCGTAGAGCATCTCGTCGTAGATCTCGTCGGCGCAGAGCACGAGGTGCCGCCGCTCCGCGAGCTCAGCAAGGGCCTCGAGCACCTCGCGCGGGTAAACGGCCCCGGTCGGGTTGTTGGGGTTGATCAGCACCAGCGCCCGCGTGCGGTCGGTGACGAGCGCCTCGATCTCCGCCGGGTCGGGCACGAAGCCCTGTTCCGGCCGGCAGGGGTAGTGCACCGCCTTCGCGCCGTGGATCACAACCGAGGCCGTCCAGAGCGGGTAGTCGGGGCTCGGCACGAGCACCTCGTCGCCCGGATTGAGCAGCGCCCGCATCGCCAGCATGATCAGTTCCGACACGCCGTTGCCGATGAACACGTCGTCGGCGGTGACGTCCATCACGCCGCGGTTCTGCTGCTGCATCACCACGGCTTCGCGGGCCGGGAAGATCCCCTTCTGGTGCGAATACGGATCGGCCTGGTGGAGGTTCTCCACGACGGCGACTCGCATCGACCCCGGCATCCGGAAGCCGAAGGCTCCGGGGTTGCCGATGTTGAGCTTCACGATCTCGTGCCCCTCGCGCTCAAGCTGCTCGGCGCGGCGGGCCAGTGCCCCGCGGATCTCGTATTTGACGTCGTGGAGGTGTTCGGAGGCGCGGAGCGGGCGGAGCGTCATGGGATGGGCCGGCCGGTGCGGGAGCAGAGGGCGAAAGCCGCCATCCTACACTCGCGCCAGTCGAGTCCCCACGCCTCACGGCGCCGGGCATGGAGGCGGCTGGTTCACCCCGCGAGCGCCGCCTTCAGCATGTCCCACGGCAGCTTCACCCAGGGGATGCTCTCCGGCAGGCCGGCGACGGGCTGCGGCCCGGCCGTGCCACGCGGCGAGGCATCGGCTCGCTCGATGGCGCGATCGACGGCCGACGAGAGCCTCTCGAGCCACTCGGGCACCTCGACCCCCGAGCCGCTGGCCACGCCGAGAAACGTGGCCGCCTTCGCTTCAAACGCGCCGCCGGCGCCCTCGGGCCGTCCGGTGATGAGTTCGGCCACCGCCGGAGTGACCAGCGCCTCGAGGTCGTCCTGCTCGAGCATGGTC
This sequence comes from Planctomycetota bacterium, assembly GCA_003669255.1. Lineage (GTDB taxonomy): Bacteria > Planctomycetota > Planctomycetia > Pirellulales > UBA1268 > QWPN01. The sequence goes on from QWPO01000144.1 coordinate 18,664, forward strand.
GTGAAGGGGCGGCGGACACGGTCGGAGATGCTTGCCAGTCGCACGCTCCAGTGCCCCTCGAGCTGGTCGAGCCGCTGAACGAGCACGGCGGCGGTGTCGCGGGTCTCGTCGCGAAGCCGCGCCCGCCAAGCTTCTGCTGCGGCGGCCGCGCCCCGGCGGGCGAGCACGCGGTGGGCCATGCCGACGGGCCGGAGCGTCCAGGCGATCCGGTCGTGCTCAGCCTTCACGCGGAGGTAGTCGAGCAGGATGTGGAGGCACTCGCCGCGATCCGACTGCGTGGTGGTGGAGTTCCAGTCTCGGTACTCGGCGTGGTTTTCGGCGATGCTTTCGAGCACCAGCCGCAGCCGCGTGGCCGCCTGCTTCATCGGCAGGGCCCCGGAGGCGAGGTCTTCGATCAGCCGCCGTGGATAGCGGGCGGCGGGGGGTGCCGGTTCGCTGGTGTCGATGTCGCGGTCAAGAAGCTGCTCAAGCCAGTTCCGCACGCCGCCGCGGAGGATGCCCCGCAGTGACGACGGGGCGAGGAGGTGCTGCGTGAACAGCCCCTGGCCGTATCGCTCCACGAACTCGCGGGTGGCGGCAAACGCCTTGTCGTCGCGAACCCGTTCGAGCACCGAGAGCCGCAGCTGGCGGGCGTGCGTCATCCAGGTCTCGAGCAGCTTCGGCACCAAGAGCGACAGCCCGTCGAGGATCCGCGAAGTCTTCGTCTCCTCGTCGGGATCGCCTTCACCGCTGCTCTCGACGATCCGCTCGACGAGCGCGGTCGTGGCCGCCTCGAAGACGCGGTCGAACTCGCTGACGCTCGCTCCGCCCGGTGGTCGCCGGCTCTCCAGCGCCTTGGCAAGTTGCACCACCGTGATCGACTGCTGCACCAGCCCGAGCCGCGGTAGGCTGGCCGCCATCCGCTCGAGGAGCCGCTCGCGAGTGCGGGCCTTCACGATCCGGTCGGCGCGGCCGCCGCGGGAGAGCGGCACATAGAGCACGGGCCTGCCGACGAGCCGCTCGCAGACCGCGTTGGCCCGCACGCCGGCGTCGGCCGGATCGCTGCGAAGGAAGGCCGCAATCATGCCGCCGATCGAGCCCGGGGCGGCGACCTCCGTGCCCGGCGTGCCAAGGTGGATCCGGGCCGAGAGGATCCAGAGCGTTTCCCCCGCCTGCACCGCCGCATCGACGAGCCGCTCCGCCGCCGCATCGCGCTGCCAGCGGAGCCGGTCGAACTCGGTGGGAGACATGCCCGGTGGCGGTTCCTGATCGCGGAGCGCAACGAGCGTGGCTGCGCGGACGAGCGTTCGCCTTAGCCGGCGGACGGTCTGGCCCCAGCCGGCGACGGCGTCGAGCTCCTCGCGATCGGCCGCGGTGCCGTCCGCCGCGTCGCCCGTGCACCACGCGATGACGGCCTCGCGATAGAGCCGGAGGACGCCGCGGAGGAGTTCGGCGGAGTCTTCGACGGTTGCCAGGGCATCGAGCGATCCGCCCCCGGGCCCGTCCACGTCGATCATGCCCCCGTCGACACCGTCGTCGGCGGAGTCGCGCCAAACCATCGATTCGTAGGCAGCGGCGACCCGCTCTTCGCCGTCGGCCTGATCGTCGTCGCCGTGGTCGTCGTCGTCCGCGTCGGACCGCTGGCCCATGATCGGGGCCACGGCGATGGCAACGATCACATCGACCACCGTCGACGTGTTCGCCTCGACGAGTTCGAGGAAACGGCGGACCCGGCTGCGGGCCGCCGGCGACCGGTCGGCGGTGGCCTGGCCCACCCAGCGGCCCGCGGCGGCGAGCCACGCCTGCCCGCTTCGCTCAATGGCCGATCCTTCCAGGAGCGAGGCCCAGTGCACAAGCAACCCAGCGGCGCCGTCGAGATCACCCTCGTCGAGGAGGGCGTCGGCGGCCTGCGCGTGGCTGCGCGGCGACGAGAAGGCGGCAACCTCACCCTTCCAGAATCCGGGAGGCGGCGCCGCCGGCGCCGTCTCGCGGCGGCGACTGAGCGCGGCGATCACGTCGCGGGCCGAGTCGACGCATTCGCGGCCGGAGAGATGCGGCACGCCGGAGACGGTGGTCGTGGCGAAGGTGTCCCACCACGCCGCGAGCCGTTCGAGCCGGGCGGCGGCACGTTCGGCCGCCTGCGTGGCTCCCGCAAGACTCGCCTGCCGCCAGGCAGCGGCATAGCCCTCGATGATCGAACCGGTGGCATTCACGAGGTCGTCCACCCTGGGGTCGGGCAGGCCTTCGCCGCCTGGCTCGTGCAGCGGAAACTGCCCGGAGAGGCCGAGGATGTTCCAGGGGTCGACCATCGCGCCGCACGCCACGGCCCGCGTGAGGAGATCCGCGGCCTCGTCGAGATGCTCGACGGCTTCATCGGCCGCGGCCCGTCGCCACACTGCCTGCTGCGCCGCGACCACCCGGCTGGTGATCCTGGCGAGCATCCGCGCGCTGGCGGCCGGCACGGCACCGGCAAGGCGCTCGGCCGCGGTCCCCCGGCCGAGGCGGGCCATCACGGTGGCGAGCGCCACGTTCTCCACCTGCCGCGCCCGTCGGCCCGCGAGCATGGAGTTGATGTGCCGGCGGACTCCACCAAAAGGTTGGCGGACCCGGCGAGATTCCTCCTCGAGACGCTGGCGATGGCGGGCCGGCAGCGAGCCGAGCAGCCTGCGGTAAAACTCGTCTCGATAGGAGGCGATGCGAGGCAGCAGTTCGGAGAGCGGGAGCGACGCCTGCAGGGCGCCCGGGCCGTGGCCCGAGAGGCCGCTGGCCATCAGCATCACGCCCGCCAGCACGGCCGACGATTCCCAGCGAAACTCCGCCTCGTCGACATCGGCAGGGGCGGCCTGCCGAGCCGTGTCGGGCCACGAGAGGATGCCGTCGAGCGTGGCCTGCTGCACCACCATGCGGCGATACATGCCGCGCTCGTCGATCCGTGCTGGATCCCAGAGGCCGAAGAGGTAGTTGGGCCTGCTCGCTGCCGGATGCAGGAAGTCGAAGGCCCGCGGATCGATGGCGAGTTCCTCGAGCGCGTCGAGGTCGAAGTCGGCTTGCCGCAAGAGTTCTACCGGGACCTCACCGAGGATCGCGATCGCTCCGGCAACCAAGTGACGATAGCGGCCATGAGCTGCACCGGCGCCGGCGACGTAGAGCGGGATCGGCCGCACCCGCTCGTGCGGATACGGGGCAGAGAGGCGACCGTTCTCCAGCACCGCCAGGGGTCGCCAGCCGACGTAGTCGTTGAGCCGGTCGATCACGCGGGCGATAGCGTCAGGGCGGTCGTCGTCGGGGGAGGCCTCCGCGAGCAGCGCGCGGATCGCCGCCATCACGAAGAACGGACGTTCGACGGCCCCCGGCGGCTGGTGCTCGAGGAGGTCGGCGTGGAACCGTCGGTAGGCCGGCAGCACGTCACGGAATGTGGCCTCGACAGCCCAGCGGGCCTGGGTGGCGTCGCGGAATGCGGATTCCGTCGTTTCGAGTTCCCCGAGCCGCCGGCTGAGGGCCTCGGCGACGCGCTCAGGGGCGGCGGCCGACTCGGCCACGGCCCCGTCTGTCGCCGCCGGCTCCACGTCGGCAAAGAGATCGTTCATCGCCCGCCAGGCGGCGGCATCGAACGCCCCCGACGAGAAGTTGAGGTAGCCGAGCAGCACCGCCGCGGCGTCACGGGAACCTGGCGGCTTCGCGGGTGGCTGCATCGACGGGGTGACAGGAGGGAGCGGGTGGGCGGAAAAACCGGAGGAATCGTCACCAGCGTAGCATTTTTGTGCCCCCCCGATCACGAACTATCCTTGGCCTGCCGGGTGGCTCGGCGTGCCGATTTCTTCAGGACCCATCCTCCATGCACCGCTTCTTCTCGCTCGGCGTCGCGCGGCTTGCGGCGTCGGTGGCAGTGTTTCACGCGGCCGCGGCTGCGGCCGGGGGCACGCTCCTGTGCGGTACGGCCGGTGACGATCTCGTGGCCGCTCGCGCGGGGCTCGTGCGGGAGTGGGTCGTGCAGATCCCGTTCGACTCCGCTGGCTGGACGCTCGAGAACGTGTCGATCGGCGACGGCCTCGTCGTCGCCACCAGCGGCGACGGGGGCGTGCATGCGGTGAGCACGGGGACCGCGGCCGGTATGCCGCGGCGAGGGAGCGTGCTGTGGTCGCAGCGGATCGGCCGGCCGGGAGGTTCGGGACAACCTGCTGGTATCGGCAGCGACGTGGTCACCGTCGCCCGCGACCTCGACATCTATGCGTTCAAACGCGCCGACGGCAGCCTTGCGTGGCGGCGGTCATTCGGCCGGCCTTCAACCGGCAGCGTCGTGCCCGCGGGCGACTGGGTCTACGGGCCGCTCTCAGCCGACGGCGTGATGCGGATGCCAACTGATCCGTACCGGCAGCCGGTCGATCCGCGGTCAAAGCCAGATGGTGACCGTCGCCGTGGCGGCGTGAACGACACAAAGGAGGCTTCGCTGGCTGATCCGCTCCGGCCGATTTCCCTCGACGCCGGTGGTCGTGTCGAGTCCGCCCCGATTGCCTACGAGGGAGGCGTGGTCTGGTGCACCGAGGACGGAATCATCGTCGCGGTCGTGCCGGCCGACAGCAAAGAGACCGAATCGGAATGGGCGCGAATGGAGTTCGACTTGGGCGCGCCGCCGGCGGGCCCGCTTGTTGTCCGCGGATCGACGATCTACGCCGCCACCACGCGGGGCGATCTCGCCCGCATCGACGACCTCCCGCCCGATGACATCCATGACTTCTCCGCCACCTGGCACGTGGTGCTGCCGCAGCCACCCGATGGCGGGCCGCTGGTCGGCGGTGGCACGGTCGCCATTTCCCTCGGCGACGAGGGAATCATGGCGTTCTCCACCGAGACCGGCGACGAGCGGTGGCGGTCGTGCCTTGCGGGCCGGCTCGTGTCGGTCACGGGCAATCAGGTCTGGTGCGTGGACCGCGTGGGCCGGCTCTCGAGCCTCGACCTCGCAACCGGGATGCCGGGTGCGTGGATGTGCCTCGGCAGTTTCACGCTGCCGGTGGCCAACACGGTGGACGACCGGCTGATCCTGGCGTCGCCCGACGGCCTCGTGGTGTCGCTGGCGCCGCGGCGCACGGTGTCTGCCGTGCCTGCCGCCGCTCCGCCAGAGCCCAACTGGAAGCCGGCCGAGGAATCTCCTTCGCCGGTCCCGGCCGCCGAGTCGGCTGAGGAACCCGCCACTGAGCTTGAGACGACGGAAACCTGATCCGGGTTACGCGTGAACGTCGCTTGTCGTCGCGTCACCGCAGCCGGCCGGAGGCATGCTCGGCGCGTGCCTCTGATCCGACTTTTCCCCTGTTCAGAATCACATGAGAGCGATGATGCTGCGAGGGGCTGCCCGTGCCCGGGAGTCGGCGTTGTTGACGAGCGCAGCCATGGATGGCGGAGCGAAGTCAGCATCGAGCGAGTGAAGCCCAGGATGAACGCAGCGAGCGTCCGGCGATGGGCATGGGCAGCACCGAGCCCAACGCGGATCTGGAACACACACAGGTTGACAACCTGTGCTACGAGATGCGTCGACGGGCA
>QWPO01000214.1 GCA_003669255.1 Planctomycetota bacterium
CCCACCGAATGACCACCCGAACCAAACACGACCTCCACGAGGGACCGACGACATGAAGTGGCACGTGCTCGACGCCGTCTTCAAACGGAATTTCGTCGCTTATTTCTCGAACCCCACGGGCTACGTTTTTATCTGCGTGTTCGTGCTGCTGGGGTCGCTGGCCGCCTTCTGGCCGCCTGAGTTCTTCAACTCGAACCTCGCCAACCTCGACCAGCTCAACCGCTACCTGCCCTACATCCTGCTGGTGTTCGTACCGGCGATCACGATGAGCGTTTGGGCCGACGAACGGCGTCAGGGCACCGACGAGCTCCTGCTCACGATTCCCGCGAGCGACTGGGAGGTCGTGTTCGGCAAGTACCTGGCAGCGGTTGGCATCTTCACCGTCGCCCTGATCTTCTCCTGCATCTGCAACCTGATCATCCTCCTCAGCTGGGGCACGCCCGACGCCGGGCTGTTCCTGGCCAACTACCTCGGCTACTGGTTCGTTGGTCTCGCGATGGTGGCGATCGGCATGATTGCGAGCTTTCTGACGAGCAACCTCACGGTCAGCTTCATTCTCGGGCTGCTGTTCAACGCGCCCCTGGCGGTTGCCGAGCAGGCTGGAGCAGTGATGGGCCCCGCGGCTGCCTCACGGGTGAAGGCGTGGAGCCTGGCGGAGAACTTCTCCGACTTCGGCCGCGGCGTGGTGAGCCTCTCGTCGATTGCCTACTTTCTCGGCATCGTGGCCGTCTGCCTCTACATCGCGATGGTGCTGATCGGTCGCCGGCATTGGACCGGCCGCCGTGACTCCAGCCCGATGGGCCTCCACTATCTTGCCCGCACCGCGGGCCTGCTGGCGGCGGCGATCGGCGCCGTGCTGATCTTCCGCTCGGCCGACGGGCGGGCCGACCTGTCGCAGGAGCAGATCAGTTCGCTGTCGCCCGACACGCGGAAGCTTCTCCGGACGCTGGAGACGAGCCGGCCCATCGACATCAAGGCTTACGTCAGCCCGATCGTCCCGGAGGACTACACCCAAACCCGGATCAACCTCCTCAACTCGCTCAAGCAAGTGGAGCGGCTCGGCCGCGGCAAGGTGAACGTCGAGGTGATCCCCACTGAACCCAAGACCGAGGAGGCGGCGCTCGCCCTTCAGCAGTTCGGTATCGAGCCGCAGCGAGTCGTGTCGCGAATCCGCGGCACCTACCGCAACGATCAGGAGATCTTTCTGGGGTGTGCCTTCACCAGCGGCCTGGAGAAGGTGGTGGTGCCGTTCTTCGACCGCGGCACGCCGGTGGAGTACGAACTCGTCCGCTCGATCTGCACGGCGGCCCAGCAGAAGCGGAAGCGGCTCGGCGTCCTCACCACCGACGCCGACCTGTATGGCGGGTTTGACATGATGAGCGGCCAGCAGCGACCGCGGCAGCCGATCGTCGAGGAGTTGGAGAAGCAATACGACGTCATTCAGGTCGATGCCACGGCGCCGATCGCGGAGACCTTCGACGTGCTGCTGGCGGTGCAACCGTCGTCGCTCGGTCCGGAGCAGATGGCACACTTCGTCGCGGCCGTGAAGGCCGGGCAGGCGGTGGCAGTTTTCGAGGATCCGCTCCCGGTGATGATGCAGGGCGTGCCCGGGACGGCGCAGCCACGGCGGAGCCCGATGGGGCCCATGGCCATGTTCGGGGGGCCGCAGGGGCAGCCGAAGGGCGACCTCGGCATGCTCTGGGATGCGCTCGGCGTGAAGCTCTCCGCCGGCGTCGACCGCCCGGCGATGGGGGCGATGGGCTCGGCCCCGTTTCTCGTCTGGCAGAGTTACAACCCGCACCCCAAACTCGCGCTCGAGGACGAGTTTGTGTTCATCGACGCTGCTCTCGGCGCCGAGGGGGGCGATAAGGGGGCCGGCTTCGGTGCCGACCAGCCGATCACCCGCGGCCTGCAGGAGGTGCTCTTTCCGTTCCCGGGCGGCATTGAGAAGACCGGTGGCGGCGAACTGTCACTCACGCCCCTCGCCCGGACGGGCAAGCGTTCGGGGACGATCGAGGTGGCCCGCGTGGAGCAGGCGATGCAGGGGGGTGACACGCGGATGCTTCGGGCTTTCGAGAAGCCAGGCGACGAGACGATGACGCTCGCCGTGGCGGTCGAGCGGAAGCAGACGCCAGCGAAGGAGGGAGATCCCGAGCCCAAGGCGATCCGGGCGGTCGTCGTCTCCGACATCGACCTCCTGTCGGGCGTGTTCTTCGGCCTGAGGAATCGCCGCGACGAGACGTTCAATTTCGATTTCGACAACGTGACCTTCGCTCTCAACGTGCTCGACTGGCTCTCGGGCGATGATCGATTTATCGAGGTGCGCAAGCGGAAGCCAAAGCACCGCACGCTCGAGCGGATCGAAGAGGCCGTCGCCAGTGCCCGCGAAGACGCCGAGACGCAGCGAGCCACCTTCATAGGGGAGTTTGACAAGGCCGAGCGCGAGGCCAGCGACGCGATGCAGAAGGAGGTGGGCGCCTTCGAAAAGAAGATCAAGGAGATGGAAGAGCAGGGCGATTCCAATCCGCAGGCCGCGATGCAGGCCATCCAGCAGCTCGCCAGCAGTCAGCGGCTCGCGCAGCGGAAGCTCGACACGAAGATCGAGCAGCTCCGCCGGAAGCGGGACGCCGAGGTCGAATCAGTCGAGCGAAAGCTCGAGTCGACGATCCGCCGCGAACAGGATTGGCAGAAGTGGCTGGCGGTGATCTTGCCGCCGATCCCGCCGCTGATCGTGGCGTTCTTCGTCTTCTTCCGCCGCCGCGCGCTTGAGCGTGAGGGCGTGGCAAAGTCACGGCTCAGATAAGGGAGGGTTCGAGCGATGCACGCACGTCATGACACCACCGGGTCCGCTGCGGGAGGTCCGTCGCCGGCCTTTCGCCGCACCGCCACCTTCCTTGCGGCAGGAGCCGGGCTCCTGCTCCTCGGCGGCTGGTTGAACGTCAGGCCCACGCTGCGGCAGCGGGCCGTCGTTGGCGACGAGCAGCAGGCCAAGGTGCTCTTTCCCGATCTGGCCGACGCCTCCAAGGCGGCGAGCCTCGAGATCGTGTCGTTCAACGACGAGACCGCCACGCTCAAGCCTTTCAAGGTGGTGCGATCCGAGGGCGTCTGGGTGCTTCCCTCCCACGAGAACTACCCGGCTGACGCCAAGGACCAGCTTGCCGCTGCGGCGACGGAGTTGATCGACCGGCCGGTCCTCGACGTCGTCAGTGATTCTCCCGGCGACCACGAGACCTACGGCGTGATTGAGCCGGATCCGGAAAAGGTGAAGGTGGGCATGACGGGTGTCGGTCAGCTCGTCGAGATCCGCGACGCCTCGGGCAACAAGCTGGCCCGGCTGATCGTTGGCAAGGAAGACAAGCGTCCGGCGGGCGCTGGTGCACCGTCTGGTCGGACGCTCCGCTTCGTCCGCCGCGCCGGTCAGGATCGGGTCTATCGTGTTGAACTCGACACCACGAAGTTCACCACGAAGTTCGATGACTGGATCGAGAAAGATCTGCTGAAGATATCGCCGTGGGACGTCCGCCGACTCACCCTCGATGACTCGGCTTGCACATTTGGCATCGACGAGGCGTCGGGACGGCCGACGATCTCGCTCGATCGCAAGAGCCGGGCGGATCTCGGCTACGACGACAAAGACGCCGCCTGGTCGCTCATCAAGCTCACGGGCTTCGACGACAACAACCAGCCCCGTGACGAAAAACTTGCCGAGGGTGAGGAGCTCGCCAGCGGCAGGCTCAACGACCTGCGAAACGCCCTCGGCGATCTCAAAATCGTGGATGTTGTCCGGAAGCCGTCGGGGCTGAGCGCCGACCTCAAGGCCGAGGAGGCGTTCGCGGGTGATCGCGAGGCGGTGATGTCGCTCGCCCAGCGGGGCTTCTTCGCGATCCAGAAGGGCGACCTCGTCTCGAGCAACGGTGAGACGATCGTGGGGATGAAGGATGGCGTGGAGTACCTGCTGCGGTTTGGCAATGCCGCCACTGTCGCCGGTGCGGATGATCCGGCCGGTGGCGACGCGGCCCCGGCGGAGGGGGCAGATCCGGTGTCTTCCTCCGGCCGCTACCTGTTTGTCTCAGCGAGGCTCAACGAGGACCTGCTCGAGAAGCCACAACTGGATCCCGTGCCCGACGCGCCTGCCGAAGGTGATGCGAAGGAGGCCGGCTCCACGAAGGATGGCGGTGAGAAAAAGGATGGCGCCGCCGACGAACTCAAGAAGGCGGAAGAGGCCGAGGCCAAGGCCCAGGCGGCGCTCGAGGAGCGGCGGAGGGTTGAGGCCGAAAATCGCCGCAAGCAGGAGCAGTACGACGAACAGGTGAAGGCCGCACAGAAGCGGGTTCGCGACCTCAATAACCGCTTCGCCGACTGGTATTACGTCGTCTCCGACAAGGAGTACGACAAGATCCATCTCGACCGCGCAGGGATGATCCAGAAAAAGTCCACGGACGAGAAGAAGGACTGACGTTCGGTTCGTCCCCGCTTCGGTGGCTTTGCAGGTGTGCGGGTGAGCCGTACGATACCGTGCTTCCGAACCTCACCCGCGGTCACCGATGTCCGACATTTTCACCTCGCCGCGGCTGTCCCGTTTCGGCCGGGCCGTCGGGTTTCGGCTGGCTGGGATCGGGGCGGCCGTGCCGCCGCGGGTTGTGACCAATGCCGACCTGGCCCGACTCGGCTGTGATCCGGAGTGGATCCTCGCCCGGTCCGGCATCCGCGAGCGCCGGCACGTCGACGACGGCGTGGCGACGAGCGATCTCGCCGCGGCTGCGGGCGAGGCGGCGATCGCAAACGCCGGCCGCCTGCGCGGCGATGTCGATCTGCTGGTTCTCGGCACATTCACACCCGACATGTGTATTCCATCGACGGCCTGCATCGTCCAGGAAAAACTCGGGCTCGACTCGCCCGCGATGGACGTGACCGCCGCCTGTGCCGGATTCGCCTATGCCCTGATCACGGCATCGCAGTTCGTGGCGGCGGGCACGAGCCGGCTGCCGCTCGTGATTGGAGCCGACGCCAACTCGCGGCTGGTGGATCCCGAGGACATCAAGACCTGGCCGCTGTTCGGCGACGGCGCGGGGGCTGTGCTGCTCGAACCCTGCGAGCCAGACGCCTCCGGCCGCGAGCACGGGCTCCTGGCATTCGCCCTCGGCTCTGATGGCCGCGGTGCGGGACTGCTGGCCTGCCCGATGAGCGGTTCGCGTCAGCCGCCCACGGTCGAGGGGATCGCTCGCCGAGAGCAGTTCATGAAGATGGACGGCCGGGCGGTGTTCAAGTGGGCGATTCGGCTCGCCGAGGAGAGCATCCGCACGGTGACCGAACGCGCGGGCGTGCCCTTTGACCATGTCGATCTCTTCGTGCTTCATCAGGCCAACGCCCGAATCATTGAGGGTGTCCGCGACTCGCTCGGGCTGCCGGCCGAGAAGGTGTTCATGAACCTCGACCGCTACGGCAACACGTCCAGCGGCTCCATCCCGCTGGCGCTCGAGGAGGCCTGGCGGACGGGTCGCGTCGGTCCCGGCAGCACGGTGGTGATCTGTGGTTTCGGCGGTGGCCTCGCCTGGGGCACCGCTGTGTGGAGACTGTGACCGATGAGTGAGGGCGAGGTGAAGACCCTTCCGGCTCGGAAGGACGTGCTGACCGGGGATACCTGGGATCTTGCGAGCCTCTATCGCTCCGACGCCGACTGGGACGAGGCGCTCAAGGACTGGGAGAAGCGGATTCCGGAGTTCGCCCCCTATGCCGGCACCCTTGGGTCGTCGGCCGAACGGCTCGCGGAGTGCCTCGCCCACGACCTTGCCTTCGATCGCGAGGGAGATCGCGTCGGCACCTACGCCCAGCTGCGGGCCAGCGAAGACCTCGCCTCGGCCGACGCCCAGCGGATGGTCGGCCGCTTTCAGCATGTGGCCACCCGGGCCGGTGAGGCGGCAAGTTTCCTCCGGCCCGAGATCATGGCGATTCCCACCGCGACCCTCGCGGCCTGGATGGAACTGCCGGTACTCGCTCCGTACCGTCTCCTGCTCGAAAGGCTCGTTCGTACCCGGTCCCACACGCTCTCCGAACCCGAGGAGAAGCTGCTGGCGATGCAGGGAACGTTTGCTGGTACGGCCGGCAAAGTGTTCCGGCAGCTCACCGACGCCGACCTGAAGTTCGGCAGTGTGGCGACGCACACCGGCGAGCGGATCGAACTCTCGAATGCGACGTTCACGACGCTCCTCCACGACCCGGCACCCGAGGTCCGCCGCACCGCGTTCCACCAGTACTACGCTCAGTATGAGGCCCACGCCAACACGCTCGCGGCCACGCTCTCAGGCTCCAACGAGCGCGACGTCTACGCGGCCCGCGTCCGGAAGTATCCGAGCGCCGTCGAGGCCGCGCTCTATGCCGACAACGTGCCGCTGGCCGTCTACGACCAACTGATCGCGGCGGTGCGTGCGAACTTGCCGGCGGTCCACCGCTACTACGACCTGCGGAAGCGGGTGCTCGGCCTCGACGAGATCCACCACTACGATTGCTACGTGCCGCTGGTGCCGGAACTTGAGCAGCGGCACACCTGGGATCAGGCCGTCGCCGTGATCCTCGAGTCGCTCGCGCCGCTCGGCACCGACTACGGCACGAGGCTCGAGCGGGGGCTTCGCGGCCGCTGGTGCGACCGCTACCCCAACGCCGGCAAGCGGTCCGGCGCCTTTAGCTCCGGCACCTACGATTCCGACCCCTATATCCTCATGAACTTCCAGGAGGATGTGATCGAGCACGTCTTCACGCTCACGCACGAGGCCGGCCACTCGATGCACACGCGGTTTTCCGCGGAGGCTCAGCCCTACCAGTATTCCGGGTACACGATCTTCGTGGCCGAGGTGGCGAGCACGTTCAACGAGCAGCTGCTCACGAGGCTTCTCCTGAAGCGGGCCGCGTCGGCGAAGGAGCGGGCTGCGATCATCGCCCGCGAAATAGACTCGATCCGAGCCACGATCGTCCGCCAGACGATGTTCGCGGAGTTCGAACGAAAGAGCCACGCATCGGCCGAGGCGGGTGAGCCCCTCACGCTGGAGCGGATCCGCGGCCTCTACCGTGAACTTCTCGACGCCTACTTCGGGCCGGGCTTTGCGATCGATCCGTCGCTTGAGCTCGAGTGCCTCCGCATCCCGCACTTCTACAACGCTTTTTACGTCTACAAATACGCCACGGGCCTCGCCGCTGCGATTACGCTGGCCAAGAAGGTGGCCGAGGGCGAACCCGGCGCGCTCGACCGCTACCTCGGGTTTCTCCGGGGAGGCTCCTCGAAGTGGCCGCTCGACCTGCTCCGCGACGCGGGCGTGGACCTCGAGAAGCCTGAGCCGGTCGCTATCGCCCTGTCCCGCTTCTCGGAACTCGTGGACGAACTCACCACCCTGCTCTGAGCGAGACGATGGAGCCCGCGGCGTTGCGGCACAGGTTGAAAACCTGTGCTACGGTGGCCAAGAGAGGGGCTGCCCGTGCCCCGGGAGCCGGGCTATGGAAGCAAGCGAAGCCACGACCAATCCGCCTGCGGCGGATCGGTGCCCGGCGAAGCGCAGCGGACATGCAGTGAGTCGAGG
>QWPO01000016.1 GCA_003669255.1 Planctomycetota bacterium
GTCTGGTCGGCGCAGACGGCGGCCGGCAGCCGCTGACGGATCGCCGGCCGGTTGGTGGGGACCACCGCCACGGCCACGTCGTAGGTGCGCGAGAGCTCGCCGGCGCTCGTGGCGATCGTGCCGGTCATGCCCGCCAAGTGGGGCCAGCGGGCGAAGAGATCCTGGATCGTGATCCGAGCGGCGTGGCCCGAGGGCACGGTGACTTCGATCTCTTCCTGGGCCTCCACCGCCTGATGCAGGCCGTCCTTCCAGCTGCGGCCCTCGGCGGCGCGGCCGGTGAACTCGTCGATGATCACGATCTTGCCGTCGCGGACGACGTACTGCCGGTCGCGGCTGAAGAATCGGCGAGCGCGGAGCGCCCGCTCGACGGCGTCGTAGATCTCCAGCAGGCTCGTCGAGTCGAGCTCCGCGGGCCGCTCGAACGCCCTCACGCGGCTGCGGCCGCGGCCGAGCAGTTCGCAGGTCTGCTTCTGGACATCCTGCTCAAAATCTTCGTCGGCTTCGAGCGAGGTGGCGACATTGGCCGCAAACCGAAACAGGGCCTGCTCGGCGGCCTGGGCCTCGCCGGGCGGGGAGGCGATGATCAGCGGCGTGCGGGCCTCGTCGATCAGCACGTTGTCGGCCTCGTCGACGAGCGCATACCAGAAGGGCCGCTGGAGCAACTTTGCACCGCCCGCCGTGGATCCGCCGGTGAGCTGGGCGCCGAGGTCGCCGCTCCCCTCGTCGAGCTGCCGCTTGATCAGCCGGTCCTTGAGGAAGTCGAAGCCAAACTCCTTGGCCGTGCCGTAGGTGACGTCGCAGGCGTAGGCCTTGCGCCGCTCGTCGAAATCCATCTGCGACTCCACGATGCCCACTTTCAGGCCGAGGGCCTCGTAGATCGGCGTCATCCATTCAGCGTCGCGGCGGGCGAGGTAGTCGTTGACCGTGGCGAGGTGGGCGCCCTTGCCGGCGAGGGCATAGAGCACGAGGGGCAGCGTGGCCACGAGCGTCTTGCCTTCGCCCGTCTGCATCTCGGCGATCGCCCCCTTCACGAGCGCTGAGCCGGCGAGCATCTGCACGTCGTAGTGCCGCATGTTGAGCCGGCGGCGTCCTGCCTCACGGGTGGCTGCGAATGATTCGACGAGCAGCGACTCCAGCGGCTCGCCGGCCTTCGCCCGGTAGGAGAGCGACCGTCCGAGCCGCTTGAGGGCGACGTCGTCCAGAGCCTCCATCGTGGGCGTGAGCGCGTCGATCTCTCGCACCTGCCGCCAGGTGGCGGCGGTGATGGCGGGAGGGCGACCGGGGGCGATTCCGCCGAGCCAGCGAAACATGAGAGGGCTACCTCAGGGCGACCCCCACTATGGTAACCGGTGTTTCGGCCGCCACGCGGGATGGGCGCAGTGTGCGGCTGTCCCCACGTAGCCGCAGGTTGGCAACCTGCGGGAAACACGGCACAGGTTGCAAACCCGTGCTACTTGCCGGACGTAGCCGCAGGTTGGCAACCTGCGGTGCATCAGAGACTCAGTAGTTCGGCACGGCCGTCGTGGGCGTGGCGCGGGCCGGGGGCAGCGATTGGGCAGGCGTCGCGAACGGGTTCCACGAGGCATTCGTCGTCGGCGGGGCCTGGTAGGTCGGCATCTGTGCCGTGACCTGCTGCTGGGCCGACTGCACTCCCTGCTGCATCTGTTGTGAATACTGGTTCATCGCGTTCTGGGCCTGCACGTTGGCCTGCTGCATCTGCTGGTTGGCGTATTGCTGCGCCTGGTTGGCGTATTGCTGCGCCTGCTGCGGGACCTGATTGGCGTACTGCTGGGCCTGGTTGGTCATGCTCTGCTGGTATTGGTTGGCCTGCGCCTGTAGCTGGTTGCCATACTGCTGCATTGACGGCGGTGCGCCGGTCGAGGGTTGCGACCACGACCAATTGTTGCCGGCTGGTGCGGCGGGCGCCGCCGGCACTGCGGGGGCAGCTGCCTGCCACTGCGTGGCAGGGCCCGGCATCGGCGGTGGTGCCGTGCCGGCGACCGGCATCGGCGGAGCGCTGACGGTGGGCGGGTAGGCCGCTCCCTGCGGGGGCGTGGCCCAACTGCCGTACGCGGCAGGCTGGCCGATCATGCCGGTGGCCGGCGGGGCGACGGTTCCAGTCTGCGGCGTCTGGCAGCCTGCGGCGAGCAGGAGCGGAATGCCGAGCAGGCCCGCGAGAAAGCGTTTGTGGGCCGGGTGTCGTTGGTGCGTGATGATCGACACGTCTGCACTCCACGTGGGAATGAGTTGGAATCCCGCCGCCGCGTGGGACAATGGGAGGCCGGGACAATAGCGAGTCTGGGCCACGGGTCTAGAGCAGTTCCTGCCGCCTTCCACTGACACTTGCCCAACCTCGCCGGTCGATGCAGTCGCCGCCGCCGCACACCACCGATCCAGCCGCGATTGCGGCCCAACTTCGCGCCGAGGCCCTCCGGCTCGGGTTTTCGCGGGTCGGCATCACCTCGCTGGTTGAGCCTCCCCACCACGACGCCTTTCGCGGCTGGCTGGCCCGCGGGCTGGCCGGCCCGCTGCGGGAGTGGCTGGAGCGTCATGAGCCGCTGCGGAGGTCGGCCACGGCCCTCCTCGACGGCGCGGCGAGCGTGGTGATGCTCGCCACCGACCATGCCACGCTTCCCGATTCTCGCGGCTGCCCGTCGGGGCAGGGCAGGGTGGCCCGGTATGCCTGGGGCGACGACTACCACGATCTCCTGCGGGCACGGGCCAACGACCTCTCGGCATGGCTCGAGTCACGCGTGCCCGGCTGCCGGACGCGGGGCGTGGTCGATTCCGCGCCGATCGCCGAGCGGGATTTCGCCTGGGCTGCGGGCCTCGGCTGGTTCGGCAAGAACACGATGCTCATCGATCCAAAGGCCGGCAGCTTTTTCCTGCTCACGGCCTTCCTCACCGACATCGCGTTGCCGGCCGATGCACCGCTGCAGACGGATCACTGCGGCACCTGCACCGCCTGCCTCGACGCCTGCCCGACCGGAGCGTTGCCCGAGCCCGGCGTGCTCGACGCGGCGCGGTGCATTAGCACGCTGACGGTGGAGAGCCAGGCTCCCGTCGCGTTGGATCTGCGGCTGGGCATGGGCGACTGGATCTTCGGCTGCGACATCTGCCAGGAGGTCTGCCCGTGGAACCGGCATGCACCGGGCTCGAGCGAGCCGACGTTTCAGCCGCGTGGCGGCGAGACCGCGCTCTCGCTCGCGGAACTGCTCGGCCTCGACGAGCAGGCTTTTCGAAAGCGGTTCAAGGGATCGGCGATCAAGCGGGCGAAGCGGACGGGACTGCTGCGGTCAGCGGCGATCGCCCTGGGCAATCAGCCTGATCCGGCGAGTTTTCCCGCACTGGCGACGGCGGCCGCTGAAGCCGATCCGGTGATCCGCGAGGCGGCTGAGTGGGCTCTCGGGCGGTGGATCGAAGCGGGCGTGATGGCCGACGAATGCCGCGCGGTCCTTGACGGTGCCAGCCCAACACCGTGAGGCTGGCCTTCGTCATCCGCGCCGCGTGGAGGCCGGAGGGCTTTTGGGCCGCTTACGGATGGGGCGTGATTGCGATGATCGTCATCTGGCCGGCGTCGGGCCCGTAGCACCAGAAGACGCGGTAGGCGCCCGGTGTGCGATTCTGAGCGTACGCTTCAAAAACCTTGTCGCGGGGGTGAAACGGATGCTCGAGCGAGCGATACTCGTGGGTGTGCAGGCCAGGATGCCGAGGATTTTCCGCGAGCAGCACGACGCACTTGTGGACCTGCTTGAAGAGGCCCACGTCCCGCCCGGCCTTGTTTCGGGCCTTGCTGTTACGAGGCCGGAGGGCCGATTCAGCCTTGTCCTTGAGGCGGGCGTATTCGGAAGCCGCCTCGTCGGTCCAGCGCAGCGTGAACACGCTGCCTAATCCTGAAGCCGATCGGCCAACGCCGCATCGGCAGCCAGATCAGGCCCAGCGGCCAGGCGGCCGGCCTTGGCGTCGGCCATCCCGCGGTGCACTGCGGCGCTTGCAGCACGATTCTCATGTAGCCACAACTCACGTTCTGGCACGACCCGTGCAAGCGTGATGCGCACCTCGGTCTCATCGATTTCCTCGACGATGACCGTTCGGTTCGCGAACCGCTCGCCGAGCGTCAGGCGGCCCTTGCTGTCGGTGGTTTTCGTGGTCATGGAGTTCAATTCTATGTCCGAAGTGGGCAAGTGGACAAATCCCACTAATGACCATCGGTATTTTAGCCGCGAAATCGCGATTCTTCTCCCGCCTTGGTTCCTGTCGTCATGATCCCCCGTCGCAGTCGCTCACCTCGTCCACATCGTCGGCCGGATCGCGGCCGGGGCCGTCGGTGGCATAGAAGCGGTCGAGCACGGCCTGCCAGTCGGCATTCACCTTCACGCCTATGAAGGCGTCGCGAACGGCAAGCGGTTCGGGGTGCACGCGGGCATACTTGATCGCAAACTTCCGCATGCTGCGGCCGGCCACCTGCTCGCCGTGGAGTTCCATCGAGAGCGCCCAGTGCTCGCGGAGCACGTCGCGCTGCTCGTGGATCGTGGGCGGGGGCAGGGGAGGCTCGCCGGCGAGGAGGGCGAGCGTCTGCCGGAAGATCCAGGGATTTCCGATCGCCCCGCGGGCCACGCTCACGCCGTCCACGCCAGTCTGGTCGAGCATCGCCACGCAGGCCTCGGCAGAGAAGAGATCGCCCGAGCCGATCACGATCTTCTCGCCCGCGTGCCGCTTCACCGCCGCGAGAAACTCCCAGTTGCTCGGGCCGACGTATTTCTGCTTCACGGTGCGGCCGTGCACGGTGATCGCCGCCGCGCCGCGGGCGAAGGCGCCGTCGAAGATCGTCCAGAAGTTGTCGAGGCTCTCCGGCGTGTCGTCGAGTCCGCGGCGCATCTTGAGGGTGACGGGCACGTGGGGCGGCACCGCCTCGCGGACCTTGGCCACGATCTCGAGCGCGGTGGCCGGCTGCGAGAGCAGGTAGCCGCCGCGGCAGCGGCCGAGCACTTTCTTCACCGGGCAGCCGAAGTTGATGTCGATGACGTCATAGCCCTCGGCCACGAGCCGTTGGGCGGCCGGCGGAAAGTCGTCGGGATTCGAGCCCATCAGCTGGCCGCCGACGGGATGTTCCTCGTCGGCCACCGCGAGGCGGGCGAGGTTGCGGCGGTTGGTGCCGACCGCGGCCACGAACTGATCGAGGAGCACCTCGCCGAGCGAGTAGGCCGCGCCATGGCGGCGGGCCAGCACCCGCATGGCGCGGTCGCTGTAGCCGGAGAGGGCCGCCTGCACGACGGGCGACGCGATCGCCACGCCGCCGATCGAAAAAAGGTGGCTGCCAGCTTTTTGCGGAGTGATCACGTGAGCACCGGGCACATGTCGAACCATGTGCGGCCCTGGGCGTGCATCCACTCGAAGCTGGAGAGCGGGCCCCAGTCCCCCAGTTCGTAGACGTCGGGAGGAGAAAGCCTCGCAGACGCCCAGCCCTGCACGAAGGGGTCGATGATCTCCCACGACTTCTCCACCTCGTCGGCGCGGGCGAAGAGGCTGGCATCGCCCTCCATCACGTCGAGGAGGAGTGGCTCGTAGGCCTCGGGAAGCCGTCCGGCGAACTCGCGAGAGTAGCTGAAGTCGAGGTCGGTGAGCCGGAGGTGCATCCCGGCGCCTGGCACCTTCGTGTGGAAGTGGAGCTGGATACCCTCGGCCGGCTGAATCTGGATCACGAGCCGGTTGGCTTCACGGGCGGCGGTCGGCGTGCCGTTGGCGAAGAGTTCCAGCGGCGGCTGCCGAAACCCGATCACGATCTGGGTGGTGCGGCAGCTCATCGCCTTGCCGCTCCGCAGATAGAAGGGCACTCCCTGCCACCGCCAGTTGTCGATCTCGAGGCGGATGGCGCCAAACGTGGCGGTGCGACTGCCCGCCGGCACGCCCGGCTCGTCGAGATAGCCGCGGTACTGGCCGCGGATGCCGGCCGCCGCCGCGTCGGCAGGATCGAGCGGCCGGATCGCCTCGAGCACCTTCACCTTTTCGTTGCGGACGGCGCTGGCGTTGAACCGCGCCGGAGCCTCCATCGCCGTGACCATCAGCAGCTGGAGAAGATGGTTCTGGAACATGTCGCGGAGCACGCCCGCGCCGTCGTAGTAGCCTCCGCGGCGGCCCACCGGCACCTCCTCGGCCACGGTGATCTGCACGTGGTCGACATAGCGGCGGTTCCAGATCGGCTCGAAGATCGTGTTGGCGAATCGCAGGGCGAGGATGTTTTGCACCGACTCCTTGCCGAGGTAGTGGTCGATGCGAAACACCTGGCTCTCGCGAAACACCGTGTGGATGTGGGCGTTGAGCGCCTGGGCGGTGGCGAGGTCGGTGCCAAACGGCTTCTCCACCACGATCCGCCGCGCGCCGCGATCCTGGCCCGCCATGCCATGCTCGCCGAGGGCCGAGACCACCGGCTCGTAGAACTGCGGCGCGGTGGCGAGGTAGTAGACGCGGTCGGCCTCTGCCTCGCCCTCGATCTCCCGGAGCCGGGCTGCGAGCCGGCCCACGTCGGCCGACACGCCGATGTCGCCGGGCTGGTAGTGGATCGTGGCGGCGAATCGCCTCCACGATTCATCGTCGAGTGGGCCACAGTCGCAGTGCTTGGCGGTCGTCTCGCGGAGGCTCGCCCGCCACTCGTCGTCGGTCATCGGCGTCCGCGAGAAGCCGACGATCCGGGTCTGCTCAGGGAGCGCCCCGGTCCGCATGAGGTTGTAGAGCGCGGGCACGAGTTTGCGGCTCGTGAGGTCGCCCGACGCCCCGAAGATCACGATCGTGTGGGGCATGGTGTTGGAGGGAAGGGAATGCGGATAACCTCGCTGCCGCGAGGTCATATGCTCATGCCGGTGAAGCCGCCGTCAACGTAGATCTCGGCCCCGGTGATAAAGCTCCCCGCGACCGGCGCGCAGAGCAGAATCGCGGCCCCGAGGAGTTCGTCGGGCGTGCCGAAGCGATTCATCGGCGTCTTGCCCATGATCGAGGCCACCCGCTCGGGCGAGAGGATCTTCTTGTTCTGCTCGGCTGGGAAGAAGCCGGGGCAGAGCACGTTCACCCGCACGCCCTTGGGGGCGAGTTCGCGGGCCACGTTTTTGGTGTAGTTGAGGACTGCCGCCTTCGACGCAGAGTAGATGAACACGCGGGAGAGCGGCTTGTCGGCTGACACGCTGCCGATGTTGAGAATCGCCCCGCCGCCGTGCTCAGCCATGTGGGCCCCAAAAATCTGGCAGCCGATGTGGGTGCTCTTGAGGTTGGTGTCGATCACCTTGGCGAAGTCGTCGTCGGGAATGTCGAAGTAGGGCACCGATGAGTTGACGCCCGCGCAGTTGACGAGGATGTCGGCCTTGCCGCGGGCGGCGACCGTGGCGGCCAGCAAAGCCTTCACGCTCTCGCGATCGGTGGCGTCGACACTCACGAACATCCCGTCGCCACCGGCGTCGCGAATCGCCTGCACGCGGGCTTCGCCGCGGTCGGCACCGCGGCCGGCCACCACGACAAACGCGCCGGCTCCGGCGA